>JAEMTJ010000008.1:26603-36940 GCA_016462375.1 Rhodoluna sp.
ATTCTTAAGGGTTGGCGTCTAGCTATCTTCCTGATTTCACTTATAGGTGCACTTGCAACCCCTGTTTCAGATCCAATGTCGATGTTCCTACTAATGATTCCTCTGATTATGTTGTATTACCTATCTGCAGGAATTGCGCTGGCAAATGACAAGCGTAAAGCGCTGAGACTCAAAAACTCGAAACCTGTTGATTCCCTAGCAGACTACGCTCCAGACGAGATTGACTAATGGAGCAAGCACTATCGCCAGCCGAAAGATTTGAAAAAGCAAAACAAAACAAGAGGCATGAGAGTCTAGAGAATTTCAAGAGCCTACTTAAATTCCCGCTCGATGAATTTCAAGACCAAGCTTGTCGTGCTCTTGTGCAGGGACATGGAGTCCTAGTAGCCGCTCCAACTGGAGCAGGTAAGACAATTGTTGGCGAATTCGCTATTCACTTAGCCGTCGAAAAGTCTCAAAAAGTTTTTTACACCACTCCGATTAAAGCTTTGAGTAATCAAAAATTTGCTGAGCTGCAAGCTCGTTATGGCGAAGAATTAGTTGGATTGCTCACCGGAGATACCAATATCAATTCTGATGCTCAGATCCTCGTGATGACAACTGAAGTTTTGCGAAATATGATTTATGCCAACTCAAATGCCTTGATCAGCCTAGGTTTTGTGGTCATGGACGAAGTTCACTACCTTGCAGATCGCTTTAGGGGAGCGGTTTGGGAAGAGGTGATTCTGCACCTACCTAAGGATGTGAAGGTGGTTTCGCTGAGTGCAACGGTGTCAAATGCTGAAGAGTTTGGCGCATGGCTTGATGAAGTTAGGGGGGATACCTCTGTTATCGTTTCAGAAATTCGACCTGTACCGCTAAATCAGCATGTGCTATTTGGTGATGATTTAATTCCATTATTTGACGCTGACTCCAAACAAACTCGAGTAAATGGTGATCTAGTGCAACGCCATGCCAGCAAGATGCGCCAGCCCATCAATAGGCCAGCTAGAGGCAGACGTGGACAACCAGGACACAATGATCGAAATACGAGTCGTATACCAAAGATAACGAAGCCTGAAATTATTGCAATTCTCGATGAAGCTGATCTGCTTCCGGCCATCTTCTTTATCTTTTCCAGAGCTGGCTGCGAAGCGGCAGTGCAATCTGTACTTGCTTCTGGCATTCGATTGACAAAGCCTGAAGATAAACAATTGATTCGACGCCTAGCAGAAGAGAAGTGCGCAACGATTGCCGATGAAGATCTCTCAGCGTTAGGTTACTTCGAGTGGCTAAATGCCTTAGAGAGAGGCGTCGCAGCTCACCATGCTGGGCTGCTGCCGGCATTCAAAGAAGTGGTTGAAGAACTATTCCTGAGAAAACTCGTAAAGGTTGTCTTTGCTACTGAGACGCTTGCTCTTGGAATCAACATGCCTGCAAGAACAGTTGTGCTTGACCGATTAGATAAGTACAACGGTGAAGGCAGAGTTCAGATCACTCCTGGCGAATACACACAGCTCACAGGTAGAGCTGGAAGACGAGGAATTGATATAGAAGGTCACTCAGTGATTCAGTGGGCGGCCAACCTAGATCCAACTTACGTTGCATCACTAGCATCAAAGCGGACCTACCCGCTCAACTCTTCTTTTAAACCAACATTTAACATGGCAGTAAACCTGATCGAGGCTTTTGGGCAGCGAAGATCTCGTGAGGTGCTGGAAACTTCCTTTGCGCAATTCCAAGCTGACCGTTCTGTAGTTGGGCTTGCCAGGGGAATCAGAGAAAAACAAAATTCACTGGACGGCTATGAGCAATCAATGAAATGTCACCTCGGTGATTTTCGTGAGTACGCAAGTCTGCGAAAGCAAACCAACGACATCGAGCGGGACTCAGCCCAAAGTGGCAGACAGGCCAGACGAAACGACCTAAGGCAAACTAAGGGAAGAAGAGCTCAAGAACTAGCTCTAGCTAATCTCAAGAAGCAACTGCGTTCACACCCTTGCCACGTCTGCCCTGATCGTGAAGTGCATGCCCGTTGGGGGGAGCGATGGTGGAAACTCGAGAAGGAAACTCAAGCAGTTATCAAGCAAATCGAATCACGGACAAACCAGGTGGCCAAAACCTTTGACCGGATTAGTCAAATGCTGGTTGAGCTGAACTACCTAGAGATTAGCGACAACGATCTTGAAGTTACCGAGTCTGGAAAAAAGCTAGCAAAGATCTATGGCGAAAGAGATCTGCTAGTTGCAGAGTGTCTGCGCAGAAAGATTTGGCATGGGGTTGATGCTCCGACCCTTGCAGCTATTGCTGGAGCTCTTGTTTATGAATCTAGACGTGATGATGAAAACATCACGCCAAAGCATCCGAAAGGTGACTTTGTGGAGGTTTTTGAGCAAACCATGAATGTTTGGGATGATTTGCAAGAAGTTTCTAAATTCCATCAACTTTCGATGACCAGTGAACCTGACTCAACAATGGCATTACAGATGTTCCGCTGGGCCACTGGAGCAAGACTAGATAGCGTTCTGACGGCAACTGGCATGCTCGCTGGAGATTTCATCAGATGGTGTAAGCAGACCATTGACCTCTTGGAACAGATTGCAAAAGTCCATCAGGACGAGTTATCTGGCTGTGCTGAGAACTCAATAGACAAGGTCAAACGCGGAATAGTGGCATATTCCTATTACGCTTAGAAGGTTATGATACCTACCACTTTGAACTGGCTAAGGCACTCAAACTCGCTCTGGGGGCGCACTTTAGTTGCTACCATCGGTGGTTTGTGCATTGCCATTACCTTCCCTGCCTTCAATTTTGCGCCGGGAATCTTCATTGGTATCTTCTTCATTTTGCTGTCTATTCGTCAAGCTGGCTTTTTTCAAGCTTTTCTACTTGGTACCCTTGCTGGAATTGCTTACTACGGCCTTGTTCTAAAGTGGCTAACCACATATCTGGGACCTATTCCTTGGGCTGCCCTATCCATAGTTGAGGGGTTGATTTTTGGTCTCGCAATAGCAGTAATTGCTGTGGTCTGGAAATGGCTTGCGCAATTGAACCTTGGGTCATTTAAGCCTTTGGTTATAAGTTTTGCAATCGCAACTATTTACACAGCACGTGAATATGCGGCAGGGCAATTTCCTTTCGGTGGTCTTCCTTGGGCTAGGGGAGGGCTCAGTCAAGCTGATACCTACCTATCCAAATGGGCCTGGGCAGTCGACATATCAGGTTTAACGTGGCTAATAGCCATGATTTGTGGAATGGCAGCAATAAAGTTCATTGCTCCGCTACCACCAGGTTCAGGTTTAGTTCTAAGAATTAGAAGTTGGTTACCCACTTTTGGAGTTGGGATAGTTGTATTTGTTCTCCCACTGGCACTGGTGCTGGATGCATCGCCGACCTCGGGAACGATCAGGGTTGCTGCGGTGCAAGGTAACGCTAACGCTGGATTGTTCGCAATAAACCCTCCAGGTTCGATCATGGACAAGCACCTAGCCGTTGCGAGAGAACTGATTTCCTCAGGCAAGGCTAAGGGCGTTGAGCTAATGGTTTGGCCGGAGAACTCAGCCGATCTTGATCCAGTCACCATGTCTGCACCAAAGGCAAAAATTACGGACTTTGTTAATAACGAACTCAAAGCTCCATTACTTTTTGGAAACAAGACTTTCCGCGGAACCGATTACTTCAACGAAGTGGACCTATGGCTGCCAGATAAAGGGTTAACAGATTGGTACGACAAAAAACGCCCGGTACCTTTTGGCGAGTATGTTCCGAATCGTTCATTCTTTATGTCCCTGGCACCGGAGATGATTGGTCTAATTGGTTGGGACATGAGCTTTGGTAAGCGCGATGGCATTTTTCAAATACCTAACAAGGGTGCAGTTGGGTCGCTGATCTGTTTTGAAGTAACGATTGATGAACTCAGCTACGACCTTGTCGATAGTGGAGCTAAAGCAATAATGGTGCAGACCAATAGCAGTGACTTTGGTCGCAGTGAGCAAGGCGTTCAGTTAGCTGCGGTTTCAAGAATGCGCGCTATTGAAACGGGTAGGACGGTTGTTTCTATCTCGACAGTTGGAGTATCGGGTATTTACTATCCAGATGGTTCGATTCAAGATGAGCTTCCTACATTCACTCCCGATGCCATGGTCGCTGATATTCCGTTACGCAGTGAAATTACTCCAGCTGTTGCCTATGGTCGATACATTGAACCAACATCATTTGCCATCACACTTTTGCTATTCCCGACAGCAGTAATTGGAAACTGGATTCTGCGACGCAGAAGAAAGACACAAGTTTGAAAACTTTGGTAATAATGCCGACATATAACGAGTCTGGCAATATCGATAATGCTGTCATTAAATTATTCGCAGACAATTCAAATGTTGATCTCTTAATTGTCGATGACTCTAGCCCCGATGGCACAGGTAATTTGGCTGACGCTATAGCCAAAAAGGATAAGCGAGTTCATGTTTTGCACCGATTGGGGAAAGACGGATTAGGTGCCGCATACATTGCCGGTTTCAACTGGGCGTTTGAAAGAAACTACGATTATTTAGTCGAGATGGATGCCGATGGTAGCCACCGAGCTCAGGATTTACCATTACTTCTTGCTGCCGCAGTCGAGAATGATTTGGTTATCGGTTCTAGGTATGTTCGGGGTGGTAAAACTCAGAACTGGCCCCTGCACAGGCAAATATTGTCCAGAGGAGGAAACCGCTACGCACGTTTGATGCTGGGCGGAAAACTCAACGACATGACCGCAGGTTTCAGAGTTTTCAGAACGAGTTTTCTAAAATCGCTTGACCTAACGACTATTAATGCTCGAGGTTATTCTTTTCAGATTGAGATGGCTTATCGAACTATCAGAGCCGGCGGTAGAACGACAGAAGTTCCAATTACTTTTGTTGAAAGAGAAATTGGTGATTCAAAAATGAGTTCTGACATTGTTCGTGAGGCTCTGCTCTTGATGACCAAGCTTGGCGTCAAGAGATTGTTTGGTCGCGGCTAACTATTAGTTGCGTCAGCCTGGCCACGAGCTCTACGAGCTTTTAGTTCACCTAAACGTTCGGACAGGAGTTCTTCCAACTCTTCACGCGATCTGCGTTCTAAAAGCATTTCGAAGTGGGTTCTAGGTACTTTAGGGGCTTCAGTTTCAAAAGCCTGCTTGCCACTTTCATCTAGAAGGGCACCTTCAAGTGCACAGCTTTTGCAACCCCAGGCAACCGGAATCTCAGCATCAGCAGAAAATATCATTTCTGAAATGTGATCGTTAGAGCAACGGTATAGGCAAACCTTTCTAGGGGAGAGGTTCTTGTTGGTATCTACTTCAAAGCTCTCGGAGCCTAGTCTTGTTCCGCGCATTGGCTGCTGCGACATTTTGTTCCTAACAGTTTGTTTTGCCGAATGGTGCTCAATAGATAGAAGCAAAAAGATTACGGAATAATTCCCAGGCTCAGGCTTTTCTCAGGGTTTGAACTGCTAACTCTGGCACATCTGTGACTATTCCGCTTGCACCTTGTGAGGCGAGTTCAAGAATCTCCTTGGGATCATTGATAGTCCAATAGTGGAGCTGAGTTCCTGTAGCCAAGACTTTCTTAATAAACCTAGGGGAGTCGAGCTTCAAGAACTTCATTCGTCGAGGTATCTGCAGTGCTCCGATGCCTTTTAGAGTTTTAGCAATAACTGTTGATGGCAAGCCAATCAATGAATAGAACCATACTTTGACGACTACCGTTGCACTAGCTGAGGTGGCAACCGGCTTACTGAATTGACTCAATGCCAACAATCTTCTCTTATTGCTAAAACTGGAGACTAGGACTCTCTCGTGGGCTAGAAGTGTTTCAACTGTCGATACAAGATCTGCAATAGCATCTTGAGATTTGATATCGATATTGAACTTTGCTGAAGGGAATTCGGTTAGCGCTTGTCTCAGCGAAGGAACACTGGTCGCTTCAGAAAGCTTCATTTGGCTCAATTCCGACCAGTCGAGCTCTGAAACTCTCTTCTTTACTCCGGTGAGCCGCTCAATCGTCTCATCATGAAAGAGCACAGCAACGCCGTCTTTGGTTGCCTGAATGTCGGTTTCAATGACATCTGCGCCACCTGCCAACGCGATTTGAAACGCTGCAATTGTGTTTTCAGTTGGAATAGCGCCGCCACGATGAGCTAGGACGATGACTCTGTCGTTGGTGAAGTATGGGTGGGTCTGCATGGGCTTCCTGCGGCTTTGAATAAATCTTGGGGGATAGGCTTGAGGACGTGCCCTCATCTCCGACTATAACCACCGCCAAGTCTCTAACTCGGCTCATCTTGGGGCTGTATTTGGTGGGTTTAGGCCTGGCCATGATGATCCACACCGGACTAGGTGTCCCACCTTGGGACGTTCTAACTCAAGGCTTGCAGCATCAAACGGGCTGGAGCTTTGCTATTTCTGCGACATTGATTAGCGCTGTGGTGCTCTTGCTTTGGATCCCAATAAAACAGAAACCAGGGATTGGAACTCTAATCAACGCAATCTCAATCGGTCCATTTGCTGATCTGAGTAAACCTTTGATGCCTGAAATAGATGGGCTGTTCCTAACCATAGTTTGGCTATGTCTGGGCTTAGCTTGTGTCGCTCTCGGCTCTGGTCTATACATCTCAGCAAACCTAGGAGGAGGTCCTAGAGATGGCTTGATGGTTGGCTTGACACGGGTAAGCGGCTGGCCATTTTGGATCGTTCGGAGCCTCGGAGAGGGGACGGTGCTCTTCTCCGGCTGGTTGCTCGGGGGAACGGTGGGGATAGGCACTGCCCTATTTGCCCTTGGAATTGGCTACATGCTCCAATTCACCATGAAACTTTTCGGTTTTGACCCAAAAAAAGGCCAAAATGAAGCAAATACTCCAAAATGACAGAAAAAAACCATGTTAAACACCGTCCAACAGCACGAGTATTGCTTATTAACAAACTAAATCAGGTTTTTATGCTCAAAACTCACTTTGATCCAGAAGTTGGATTACCGCCCAGATGGCTGGTACCCGGCGGAGGCATCGATAATGGTGAAAATACACTCACAGCAGCGATTAGAGAGCTTCACGAGGAGACTGGGCTAGTTGTTACGGCAGACGATCTGGGCGAGCCGGTTCTCGAGGCAACGGGTCGATGGGATTGGGCCGATGGACTGAATTACCACACATACACAGACACGATCTACGAACTTCAAATTCAGGATTTCAAACTAGATACTTCAGGTTTCACTGAAGATGAATTGCGTGACGTTCTGGAATATCGTTGGTGGAATCTTTCAGAACTGTTTGAAAGCGAAGAGTTAGTAGCGCCTCATGAGCTCATTGGGTGGCTAAAGAAAAGATTCGTAGTCTAGGCGTATTTGGAGTTATTCGCCGATAATGAACATTATGTCAAGTAATGGATAATTGGCTTAGAAGCGCTACTCCCCTTTATTTTGCGTAGCTGAGACCCATTCGTTTAGTTTTGTAATTGCTCTGCCATCTTGAATTGCAGTTTTTGCAACCTCAAAAGCTGTCGCCAGTTCGCCATTCAAGTCAAAATTCCCAACGGACTTATTTAGTTCGTAGGATGCAATTCCAGCAGCTGCGTTTAGCGCGACTATGTCCAAGATTGCACGCTGCTCCCCCGTCAGCGAAGAATTCGGATTAAGCACGGCTCTGGCAGTTTCTGCGTTGGCTTGTGGATCGCCACCGATCAAGTCAGAGATCTTGGCTCTAGAGATGCCTATTTCCAAGGGGTCAAAGGCGTTTTCAGTGACTTTGCCGCCTGAGACTAGCCAAACGGTGCTAGGTCCAGTGGTTGTCAGTTCATCTAAACCATCAGAACCCCTAAAAACAAGAGCGGTACGGCCCCTAGAAGCCATTTCTGCGGCTAAAAGTGGGGCTATTTTGGCATTCGCTGCCCCGAGAGCGGTAGCTTTTGGCTGAACGGGGTTAGCAAGTGGTCCTAGGTAATTGAAGGTCGTCGGAATCCCTAGTTCACGTCTGATCTCTCCAACATTCTTGAGTGCTGGGTGAAAAAGTGGCGCGAAGAAGAATGAAATGCCTGTTTTTGCAAAAACCTTTGCGATTTGATCTGGGTTCAGTTCCAGGTTCACTCCAAGAGCTTCAAGCATCTCTGAGGAGCCTGTTTTACCAGATGCGGATCTAGAGCCATGTTTTAGAACGGGATAGCCGCAGGCAGCGACGAGAATCGCTGCCATTGTGGAGATGTTCACTGTACCAAGTTGATCCCCCCCGGTTCCGACAATGTCAATTGCGTCTGAAGTCAGTGACGGTTTTACGGAATGCTCAAGCAAAATATCAACAAACCCAGATAGCTCTGTGACGCTTTCGCCCTTGGTTCTAATTGCGAGCAAAAACCCACCGACCTGTGCGGGGGTTGCTTCATTTGAAATAATTTGCGCCATTGCCCAGCGAGCTTCGATTAAATCTAGGTCCTCTTTTTGGACTAGTTTGTTGAGTATTAATTTCCAACTGAGCGCAGCGTTCATTGCTTCAGTTTATCCAGTGCACAGAGAAAAAATCTCAACAAATTCCGCATCGCCAAGGGCGTTTAGGGCAATTGTAACGATTTGGGATTGTAAGATTAGAGCATGACAACCGCTCCCCTAGCTCACGGTCAAATCCACCGACCAAGTGCCACCTCAGTTGGCACAATTGTGTGGTTGGGCAGTGAAGTTATGTTCTTCGCGGCACTGTTTGCGATGTACTTCAGCCTTCGTGCAAATTCCCCTGAAATCTGGGCTGCTGACACTGAAAAGTTGAATATCCCCTTCGCTCTGGTGAACACCCTTATTCTCGTAGCCTCTTCATTTACCGCTCAGTTCGGTGTTTTTGCTGCTGAGCGAATGCAGCCAAGAGCCACAGGTAAATCTCCTTTCAAGTGGGGCATGGTTGAGTGGTTTATCTTGAGTTACCTGTTAGGAGCGGTCTTCGTCTCTGGCCAAGTTTGGGAGTACGCAACCCTGATAAGTGAACAGGTGTCTCTGTCTAGCAACAGCTACGGATCTGCCTTTTATATCACCACAGGTTTCCACGCTTTGCATGTAACCGGTGGTTTAATCGCCTTCCTTTTTGTTATTGGTAGAGCGTTTGCAGCCAAGAAATTTGGTCACAAAGAAGCAACCGCAGCCATCGTCGTCTCCTACTACTGGCACTTTGTGGACGTTGTCTGGATCGGCCTTTTCCTAATCATTTACGTTTTGAAGTAACCAGAGAGCAAATAATAGAAATGACTCAGTTCAAGAAAAAAATAAACGGAATGCGCAGACGCCCAATGGCTCTGGGCATAGTTTTATTTGCTGGATTACTTGCAGTTGGAACTGGTTACTCTGCCGTAAGTGCTGCCGTATCCCCTAAGTCTCAAACACAATACTCTGCTGAAGATATCGCCTTAGGTAAGAAACTGTTTCTTTCAAACTGCTCGTCTTGTCACGGTAAAAATGCAGAGGGTAGCGCAAATGCACCGAGCCTAATTGGTGTAGGTGAAGCTTCTGTTGATTTTCAAGTTTCAACCGGACGTATGCCAGGAGCTGCTAGTGGGCCACAGCTTGAAGTTAAGCCCGTTCAATTCACAGCAGATCAAATCTCAGCTCTAGCTGCCTACGTAGGCTCTCTTGCAGAAGGACCAGCAATCCCTGATCAAAGCATCCTGCAGTTAACTGGAGATTTAAACACGGGTGGAGAACTTTTTAGAGTCAACTGCGCGATGTGTCACAACGCTGCTGGTGCTGGCGGTGCACTGACCCAGGGTAAGTACGCACCAAACCTAATGGGATCATCTGCCAAGACCATCTACGAAGCTATGGTTACAGGTCCGCAGAACATGCCGGTTTTTAACGATGAAAATATCACCCCGCAAGAAAAGAACGACATCATCACGTATCTTGCATACCTGCAGACGAACAGATCTGTTGGCGGTGAGGAACTAGGGAACCTCGGGCCTGTAACTGAAGGTCTAGTTGCTTGGTTGGGATTACTGGGATTAATTGTTGCCATCACTGTATGGCTTGGCGCTAAATCGAACTAAGAAGAAAGAGCAAATTGAGCGAAGATTCAAAGGACTTAGCTAAACGTAGCGATAGCCGCTACTCAGAGCATGAGTACGAACTTGGTCTTAGGGTTTCACACGAAAATGCTGTGGTAGATCCGGGTCTTGCCCCACATCGTGTTCGTATGACCGATAAGAGCGTCAAACACGAAAAGAGTGCCGTTCGCCAAGTTACCGCCCTATTTGTTTTCTCGATTCTTGGAAGTGCATTTGCGCTTTATGCATACTTCGCTTTTCCCATCGAAGTTGGAAACATGGCAAGTGTTCGCTCGAACACTCTGTTCCTAGGACTTGGAATCAC
>JAEMTJ010000069.1 GCA_016462375.1 Rhodoluna sp.
ATCATTCAGAAACAGCAATGCTTAGATACCTAAAGCGTCTAGCTGATTACGACTTTGCTTTAGATCGCGGAATGATTCCACTGGGTTCCTGCACCATGAAGTTAAATTCCACAACAGAGATGGAAGCAGTTACCTGGCCAGAGTTTGCCGGTATGCACCCATTTGCACCAAAAGAAGATGTTCAGGGTTATCTAGAACTAATTGAACAGCTAATTTCTTGGTTATCTGATGTCACTGGCTACTCGGATATTTCACTACAACCTAACGCTGGTAGCCAAGGTGAACTTGCAGGACTTCTGGCCATCCGTGGTTACCACCTGTCTCGTGGAGATAACCAAAGAAAAATCTGCCTTATTCCTTCTAGCGCTCACGGAACTAACGCTGCTTCAGCGGTATTGGCAGGCATGCAGGTTGTAGTTGTTGCTTGTGATGAGAACGGAAACGTTGACGTTGCCGATCTAAAGTCCAAAATTGCTGAAGCCGGTAACCAGCTGGCAGCACTTATGGTTACCTACCCATCAACCCACGGTGTTTATGAAGAAGCCATTGTTGATATCTGTGATCAGGTCCATGCAGCCGGTGGTCAGGTATACATCGACGGTGCTAACACCAACGCTGTTGTTGGTTACGCCAAGTTCGGTGAATTCGGTGGCGATGTTAGCCACCTAAACCTGCACAAGACCTTCTGTATTCCTCACGGTGGTGGTGGTCCAGGTGTTGGTCCTGTCGCTGCCAGATCGCACCTAGCTGCCTTCTTACCTGGGCATGCCAATGCTCAATCAGAACTACCTAATTATGGACCGGTCTCAGCTGCTCCTTACGGTTCTGCGAGCATCCTGCCAATCTCTTGGGCATACATCCGCATGATGGGCACTCAGGGTCTAAAGGATGCCACCGCTGTTGCTGTGCTTTCCGCCAACTATATTGCCAAGAAACTAGACCACGCCTTCCCTCTTCTATACACCGGTAAGAGTGATCTAATCGCTCACGAGTGCATCATCGACATCAGAGGTATTACTAAAGACACTGGCGTCACCGGTGAGGACATTGCTAAGCGGTTGATTGACTATGGCTTCCACGCCCCAACCATGTCTTTCCCTGTTGCTGGAACTCTTATGATCGAACCAACTGAGTCTGAACCTAAAGAAGAAATTGACCGGTTCATCGACGCCATGCTCGCAATCAAAGCAGAGATTGATGAAGTTGCTAAGGGCGCTTACGCGATTGAAGATTCACCGCTGCGCAATGCACCGCATACCGCTAAGCACCTGGTCGGTGACTGGAACAGAAAATACTCTAGAGAGTTAGCAGTCTTCCCAGCCAAACAGTTCAGAAACAAGTACTGGCCGATTGTGAACCGCATCGACAATGTCTATGGCGATAGAAACCTAGTTTGTTCTTGCCCACCAATCGAATCTTTCGCTAACTAACAAGAGGATTCCAAATGCAGCAATTACCAAAAACAGAACTACAGGTATCTAATCTCTGCTTTGGTGGGAATGTCTTTGGCTGGACAGCCGACCAAGACCAGTCCTTTGCGCTGCTGAACAGATTCACTGAACTGGGCGGGAACTTTATTGACTCCGCTGATGTCTATTCAGTTTGGAAAGATGGCAACCGGGGTGGTGAAAGCGAAACCATTATTGGTAACTGGACATCCAGCAAAGGTAATCGCGATCAGGTAGTCATCGCAACTAAAGTTGCCATGCTGGAAACTAGAAAAGGCTTAGGCAAAGAGAACATCGTCTTAGCCTGTGAAGACAGCCTCCGCAGGCTCAAAACTGACTACATCGATATCTACTACGCACACTCAGATGATCCAGAAACACCACTGGAAGAAACCCTCGAAGGATTTAACTCCTTGGTTACTTCAGGCAAGGTGAGATACATTGCCGCCTCTAACTACACCTTTGACAGATTAGGTGAAGCACTTCAAATCAGCGAAACACATGGTTTTGCTAACTACATTGCACTACAGAACCGATACAGTCTTGTCGCTCGCGAACCTTACGAGTCTGATGGCGCTAGATCTGTTATTGAGTATGGGATCTCTGGACTTCCCTACTCAACACTTGGCAGTGGATTCCTAAGCGGTAAGTATCGTCCAGGCGCAGAAGTTTCTTCAGCCAGAGCCGAAGGTGTTACCAACAACTACGCCATAGCTGAGAACTTTGCATTGTTGGAAAGACTCGAAAAGGTTGCTCTGCAACATAGCGTTTCAACTACCGCAGTTGCACTTGAGTGGTTGAGAAATCAATCTGGTGTGACTGTGCCTATCGCCTCAGGTCGCACCATTGAACAACTTGATGCGCTAATGCAGGAAGTGAAGTTAACCAGCCAAGAGCTAGTTTTTATTGCTGGCTAAGCTAGGTTGCTTTCGATCAGAGAGATGATCTCTGGCGCATCAGGCTTGGTCGTTGGTCTAAATCTCTTAACTTCACCATTTGGCAGAACAAGGAACTTCTCAAAGTTCCACTTCACGTTCCCAGCTTTACCTTCAGCATCTTTGGCTTTGGTTAGAGCTGCATAAAGAGGGTGTGCACTTTTACCGTTGAGTTTTGCTTTTTCCGTCATAGGAAAGGTAACGCCCCAGGTAGTTGAACAGTAATTAGAGATGTCGTCGCTGTCTTTGAGTTCTTGAAAGAACTGATTAGATGGCACACCGATAACAGTGAAACCGTTAGCCCCATACTTCTTCTGCATTGCTTCAAGTGCTTCATATTGCGGTGATAAACCGCAGCGAGATGCAACGTTGACAACCAGTGTTACTTTCTTTGCAAGTGCTCCGAAAGTAGTTGCTTTTCCATCTAGGGACGTGAGTTCAATGTTGTTAAGTTCCATAGTCTAAGGCTAACTTAAAGACGCCCCATGAGGAACTGT
>JAEMTJ010000070.1 GCA_016462375.1 Rhodoluna sp.
ACATTGAGCGCGACAAGATACTCACAGCTGCTCAAGCCCTTGAATATGGTCTGATTGACCAGGTCTTAACCTCAAGAAAGTCATAGTAGCCTTTCCAAGGAAGCCTCGGTGTCTGGTGAGTGTTGACTTTTATCTGCTTCCATAAGGTGAACATTTGTGCGAGACGCCTCCACTCTAGTTAGTGAGGAATAAAAGTTGCGCAACTCGATCAGATTATTCGGCTTCACTGGACTGATTATTGCTATGGTCTCTTTTGGCAATGTGACTAACGCAGAAACCGTTAACTCCTCACTGTCTAAACCTAAATATGTAACAGCTGTTGCTAGCAACGCCGCTGCAATAGTGAAATGGGCGAAGGCAACTAGCACTTCTAAGTACAAAATCACTGGCTATCGTGTCACTGCTCGCAAGGGAACGTGGTCGAGCGTTAAGACACTCTCACCGGCCCTCACTTCGGTTAGATTCACGGGACTCACAAACAATGCTTCTTATCGCTTCACAGTTACATCCCTAAGCGGTAAATATGTCTCATCTGGTGCAGCAGTTACAGTAATACCGAGAGGTTCCAAGCTCGGTAATTCTGTTTTGTTTGGTCAACCAGCGGATATGTTCCTAGGAGCTGCTGATCAAGAAATTTTTGCCGTTACAGCAGGACCCGATGCTGTATTCACCTCGCTCACACCAACTATCTGTTCAATCATCGGCACCAAGGTTCATGCCAAGGCTTTAGGTGATTGCATCATTAGAGCAGCAGCACCAGCAAACGAAACTTACTTAGCATCAATACCAATCGATCGGCTCTTGTCTATAGGGGTTGAACCACAACCAGTGGTTAAGACTTTGCTCTGGGCAGATGAGTTCAATGGCGCTCAGGGGACGGCACCAGATGCTACTAAGTGGCAGGCAGATACCACCGATGGCTGTGCAGCTCCATATAACAACTGTGGTTGGGGTAACAGCGAGAGACAGTACTACCTCGCATCAAAGAACACCCACGATGGTTCAAATCAGGGCAACCTAACCATTACTGCAACCCGTCAGACCAGCTCAACTAACTACATTTGCTACTTCGGTAAGTGTGAGTGGCTCAGTGGAAAAATAACCACATACAACAAGGTGGGGTTCACCTACGGTTACCTAGAATCCCGAATCAAACTCTCAGCAGGCGATGGCACTTGGCCTGCGTTCTGGATGTTAGGCAGCAACATCGCCACAACCCCGTGGCCAGGCTGTGGTGAGCTTGACATTATGGAGTTCAAGGGCACTTACCCTCGTATCACCTACGGAACAGTTCACTACGCTAACTCGGGTGGCAATCACGAATACAAGGGTGGAACTCGAGATGCCATGGTTGACCTAAGTGCTGGCTATCACCGCTACGGAATGATGTGGGAGCCAGAAGAAATCAGCTTCTACTTAGACGACATTCTTGTATACAACATGAGAAAGTCAGACTCAGGTTTAACTCGATGGCCATTCGGCCCAAATGCGCAGGGTAAAGACCCGAGTTTCTACGCGATTCTCAATCTAGCTATGGGGGGACACTTCGGAGGAAGTATTGCGCCAACGTTGAATCAATCTACTTTGAATATTGACTGGGTTCGTTATTACTCAGTCGATGGTGTGGGAAAAGTTACTACCAATTAAGTGCTTCAACTAGTAATCAACATGAAAGGCAAGAAATGAACAAGAAGATCCGTAGACAAACTATTGGAGGAATAACAGCGTTAGCCGTTCTAGGTTCGCTGGCAATTCAACCAGCACATGCGGCATATGTTGCTCCAGTGAATGGTAGTTATATCATGCGTTTGGTCTCTCCATTGCCAGGAGCTACCAACACCATCAACCTCACTGCTGATGCTAAGGGCAATTGGGATCAGTTCTACGGTAAAGGTCTAAACGCCTTTGCTATGTATGCGGATATCAAGGGCGATGTTTCACTGACATACAAATACACCAACGCAGCTGGAACAGCGATTACCAACGCAACCGTCTATCTGGTTGTTAACAAGCGTGCTTCTTGTTCGAAGACAACGTTCTCAACCACCATGAGCACCAACTATCCAGGTACCAACCGTCCAAACACGAGTGCTATTGTTCGCGACTGGTGTGGAGACCAGCCTCAGATGGGTGCTGGTGAGACAGCGATCATTGGTAGGACAGACTCATTCGGTAAAGCAACTTTCACAATGAAGAACTGGAATATTGCGGGTGAGCAATACCCAGCCGCGCTCAACAAGTTGAACCAGTATTCAAAGGGTATTGCCTGTGGTGATGACACCATGTGTCTGCAAACAACTCTTGCTCCGAGCATGCAGGCCCACCCGAGTGATACTGCCGAACGCGGAGAAGACAAAGATCTTCTGTTCCTTCACTTTGTAAACCCTAAACTAACTGCTTTAGTCTCAAGCCAGAAGGTCAAAGCCGGCACTTCAAAGTCAATCCGTTTCAAGCTGACCAACCTCTCCGGTGCTCTAGTTAAGGGGACTACCGTAACCTTCGAGTCGTTCGGTGAAGGAGGTGACGTTGAAGAGTGGTCAGAGCTCTCAGATGCTACTGGCAATGTCACTACAACCGTCAAAGCGCCGAAGGGAACTCTTGGACTTCAAGTAATTAGAGCCAAGATCTATGGCGCAAACAAAGGTACGGACGCAAAAATCTACTGGATCAAGTAATTAGCTTCAGGTAAAGGCCAGGTTGGTAAGGGAATCAATCTGGCCTCTGTCTTGAATGGGCTGCCTTGCCTAAGAAGCAAAGTCTTAGTTGCTAGGTAGGCTTTAACCCATGACTAAGCTCAGCGAATCTGGCGACATGCTCAAATGCAACTTCTGTTCAAAGACACAGAAGCAGGTCGTCAAACTTA
>JAEMTJ010000039.1 GCA_016462375.1 Rhodoluna sp.
CACTAAGAACAATGTGTTGGCAGCGAACTACCCCTTTGCCACCATTGAACCCAACATCGGTGTGGTCAACCTGCCCGACGTCAGACTTAACAAGCTTGCTGAGATCTTTGGTTCAGAAAAACTGCTGCCAGCACCAGTCTCATTTGTTGATATCGCTGGAATTGTTAGAGGAGCGTCAGTGGGTGAAGGTCTAGGTAACAAGTTCCTAGCTAACATTCGTGAAGCTGATGCCATTGCTCAGGTGGTTAGAGGCTTTGTTGATCCAGATGTTGTGCACGTTGATGGCAAGGTTGATGCCGCGGGCGATATCGAAACCATCAACACCGAACTGATTCTTGCTGACCTTGAAACCCTTGATAAAGCCAGAAACCGTATTGAAAAAGAAGTTAAGGGTAAGAAGCTAGAACCATCCGTTCTAGTCACCGTTGATGAAGCACTAGCCTGGCTAAATGCTGGCAAGCCACTATCAGTTTCAACCATCGATATCACTGAAATCAAGGAACTTGGACTTCTAACAGCTAAGCCAATCCTCTATGTCTTCAACGTTGATGAATCAGTTCTCAGTGATGCGGGTAAGCGTAAGTTGCTAGCAGACCTAGTTGCACCTGCAGAGGCAGTGTTTCTAGATGCCAAGGTTGAGAGTGAACTTATTGACCTATCAACCGAAGAGGCAAACGAACTTCTTGCTTCACTTGGTCAAGACGAATCTGGGTTAGATCAGTTAGCACGCATTGGTTTTAAGACTCTAGGTCTGCAGACCTATCTGACCGCTGGTCCTAAAGAAGCCAGAGCCTGGACCATCAAGAAAGGTGCAACAGCACCTCAGGCTGCTGGAGTTATTCACACAGATTTCCAAAGAGGCTTCATCAAAGCAGAAATAGTTTCCTATGATGATCTAATCGCAGCGGGCTCAATGACTGATGCTAAAGCAGCAGGTAAAGTCCGCATGGAAGGTAAAGAGTATGTCATGCGTGATGGTGACGTTGTTGAGTTTAGGTTCAACGTCTAGTTAGGCAATAGTAAAACAGAGCTCTTTCTCGCTTGCCTGTGATTCGCGAACTTGTCTAAACAATTGTTGACATTCGAGGCTTGTGTTTAAGCTGGGTGTTCTAGAACTCGGTACTGGCTATTACTGCCTTGCCTTCTTTGATTCCATTCAAAAGAACAGTCACAACATGGCTAGCGCTCATGCCTTCTGGGAAGGCCGGAGCTGTTCCAAAGATAGCTCTTGAAGCAAGACCTGTCTCAGTGTGTCCAGGTTTAGCATCAGTTACCTGAATTTTGTCTCTGCGGAATTCTTGAGTTATGGTGGCAAGGTAACTGGCATGGGCAGTCTTACTTACTGTGTATGAAGACATTCCAGGAAATACCTTCTCTGAGACAACACCTGTGAATGCTGCAACAAAAGACTCAGTGTCTTTATCGAGAACCAGTAGTGGGTGAAGAGCAGAGATGATTGCTGCTGGCCCTAGGTTATTGATCTGCATTAGCTTGGCTGAATCCTCAGGGCTAGTCTCCGTTGCTTTGGCAAAGCCAACTACTCCAGCTGCATTGATGATTCCGTTGATAGGAGTATTTGCATCAAGTAGATAGTCGGTGAGAGTCTTGATGCTCTCCGGTATTTCTAGATCCACTACCAACTTGAGGGTTGCCTCTGCAGGTATCTTGGCAGCAGTCTCGGCATTGCGAGCAGTTGCCATTACCTTTGCTCCTTGAGCGCTTAGCTGCCTAACAAGTTCAGCCCCTAATACTCCTGAGCCGCCTATAACCACAATGTTCTTACCAGTAAATTCCATATCTTTATTATGCCGTTATCTTTATCAGCTATAAAACCCAATGCCTAGACCTAGATTTGAGAAGTGGAGATAACTCGACAAAAGTTTCTTATCGGTGCAGCTAGCACATTACTAATTCCCGCGGTGGAAGTTGCCGAGGCCCGGTCAACCATAATCACAAGGTTGCCGGCAAGTAGGGTAAAACGTCTGGCCTGGACTATTGATGATGGAGTAAGCGCAGATGCCGTTGGTTCATACCTTGACATTGCTGAAAGGGGTGAGCATCACCTAACCCTGTTTGTCACAAGCGTTTATTCTTCTTGGCGGACCCATTCCAAACAGATTTCTAAATTGCTTGCTGCAGGCAAAATACAACTTGGAAATCATACGGTTAATCACAAGGATTTAACTACCCTAAACGAGCAACAAATTAAGAAACAACTCATAGGCTGTCATAACTTCATGCTGGATGAGTTTGGCTATGACGCTAGACCTTACTTCAGGCCACCGTATGGGATTTCAAACGCAAAGATCCGTTTAGTTGCAGCAGATTTGGGTTACACGGTTCCGACTATGTGGTACGGCAGCTTTGGAGATAATTTCGGTGTGCCAGAGGAACGTATAGTTCGATTTGCAAGGAAGTGGATTGCAGATGAGCGCATATTGATTGACCACTGCAACCGATTGAAGACACAAAAATCCCTAAATCAGATTCAAGCCATTATGAGATCAAGAGGATTGCATTCAGTGACTCTAACTGAGGCTTTTGGCAAAGGCTTCAAATAGTTCGAGATAATAGTCACATGAAAACTCATCGCGGTATCGTCTATTCCCGTAACGGTGGAGCTGCAGCAAGCCAGCCACTGGCAGTCTCTGCTGCCCTTGAGATTCTTCGAGCCGGTGGTTCGTTCATTGATGCTGGTATTGCACTAAGTGCTGTGATTTCTGTTGTTGAACCAGGGGCTTCACAACTAGGTGGCGATGCATTCCTAATCACCCATCATGCCAAGACAAAAGAGAACCTAGCCTTCAATGGCAGTGGTGAGGCAGGTCACAGTGCAGTGGCTAGCGCATTTACTAATTCAATTGACCACCACGGTCCAAGATCAGCAACGGTGCCAGGAACTGTCGCAACCTGGTTCGCGGCTCATGAGCGCTATGGCAAGTTATCTATGCAGGAAATCCTTGCCCCAGCAATTAGATACGCTGAACACGGCTTTGCTGCCACCCGCGATTTTGTGATGCGCATCGAGTTCTTCCTAAAGCAATTCCCTGAAGCAACATTTTTTTCTGACATGGGTATCGATACTTCTCTAGCAGTTGGTGACTTAGTTATACAAAAGGACTTAGCCAAGACTTTGAAGCTAATTGCCAAAGATGGCAGAGACGCTTTCTATAGAGGCGAGATAGCAGATCTGATTGTTGCTGGAACTGATGGCTGGTTCAACCACGACGATCTAGCTAAGCATCACACCAGAGTCGAAAAGCCGCTAACCGTCGACTATCGTGGCTACCAAGTCCATGGACAACCACCACCAACCCAAGGCATGATTCTGATGGAAGAGCTGCTGCTAGTTGAAGATAAGAACCTCAAGGAGCTAACTGAAGCTGAACGTATTCACCTCATGGTGGAGGCTAAGAAGATTGGCTTCTTAGATAGAAATGAGATCCTCGCTGATCCTGAGTTCACCCCGGTTGATGTTGACCGAATTCTCTCGAAAGAACACATTGCAACTAGGCGTGAACAAATAGACATGACTAAGGCCTGGAACGGTCCTGAAGATAACGTGCAGGAAGGTAGCGACACTACTTATTTCATCGTCGCAGACGGTGAAGGCAATGCAGTGTCTTGGATTCAAAGTGTATTCCATGGCTTTGGTTCAGCTTTTGTTCCTAAAGGAACCGGTGTCTTGCTAAATAACCGTGCAACTGGATTCAACCTTGATGTGAATCATCCAAACTTTGTTGAACCAGGCAAGCGTCCAGCGCATACTCTGAACGCTTGGACTGTTACCAATAACGATGGCTCTCTCGCCTTTGTTGGTGGCACACCGGGAGCTAACATCCAGGTTCAATCAAACTTCCAACTCATAGTCCAACTAGTTGATTTAGGTCTTGATGTTCAAGAATCTGCAGAGGCTCCTAGGTGGCAGCACCTCATTGGTGATTCATCTGATCTTGAAACCGGTCAAGGACAGTTGCAGATTGAATCAAGATTTGGTGAAGAAGTTATTGCTGAACTTAAAGCTCTAGGCCACGATGTTTTAGTCTTACCTGAATACGGTCACGGATCTGCAGTTCAACTATTGCAACTGCTAGCTAATGGAACTCAAGCCTGGGGAAGCGATGTTCGTGTTGACGGTCAGGCTTCTGGTATTTAGCGAGCAAGTAACCCAGCGGCTGCTTCAAGAATAAGAAGTGCGCCAAGTCGGATAGTTCTTTGGTCTTCTGAGTCTTTGGTGGCATCGATTTCTGTGATGTCAATTGATCTGACCTGAGAGTTGCTTGTTGAAAGCCGAGTAAATTCTCTAAGTTGATAAGCGCTTATTCCACCGGGAGCACTCGCAGGGCAAGCAGGAACAAAAGCTCGATCGCAAACATCAACATCGAAATCAACATGGATTGGTCCTGAGCCAATTACCTCAAATGCTTGGGCAAGCACGCTCTCTGCAGTTAGCTTTTCAATGTCCGACCTGGTGATTACATGTATTCCATAGTCTTTCGCACGCTTTGTGTATTCAGGTGAATTCGAGAAATCGGTTATTCCTATTTGAACAATTTTGTTGCCAGGAAGACCTGCCTCAATAAGTCTTCTAATTGGAGAGCCATTACTAATCCCTTCACGAATATCGTGATGGGCATCAAAAGTTATTAGTCCACCGCCTTGCTCAAGGGTTGCTCTAGCAACCGCATAGGTGATTGAGTTATCGCCACCCAGGGCGATAGCAAGTTTGGCTTGGTTTAGGACTCGTTTGGTGAGTGTTGTTGTTCTTTCTTCACCTTCTGGACTATCAGGTTCAGAGACATCGCCAAAATCAAAAGCAGTTAGTGTTCCGAGATCTCCTGCAGATGAGTTCAAGGAATACCTGGTTAGAGCACTTCTTATGGCTTGAGGGGTCTGGTTGGCTCCGGTTGGAGAGATGCTGGTGAGGTGAGCTGGAACGCCAAATACCCCTAGATCACAAGGCTCTTGGGTTGCTTGGCTAAGCCAAGCGCTGGCTCTAGGCCACAGTGTGTCTTCCTTGTTCACCTAATCAGTTTGGCAGAGCGAGTCAGTTTGCGCCAATGGTGATTCTGGAGTGATATTGACCTATGAGCAATGAAGCCCACTACCCACTGCATGCTGCTACCGGTTCAACCATCACTGCAAAGGGATGGGCTCAAGAAGCAGCAATTCGCATGCTTCATAACAACCTAGATCCAGCTGTTGCTGAGCATCCAGAGAACCTTGTGGTTTATGGTGGCACAGGAAAAGCAGCTCGTAACTGGGAATCCTTTGATGCAATTGTTAAAACTCTCACCCAACTAAAAGATGATGAAACTCTTCTAGTTCAATCAGGTAAGCCGGTTGGTGTTTTTCAAACACATGAGTGGGCTCCTCGAGTTCTGATTGCTAACTCAAACTTGGTTGGGGATTGGGCTAACTGGCCAGAATTTAGAAGGTTAGAGCAAATGGGTCTGACCATGTATGGGCAGATGACCGCAGGTTCTTGGATCTACATCGGAACTCAAGGAATCTTGCAGGGAACCTATGAAACCTTTGCTGCTATTGCTACTAAAAGATTTGGTGGAACGCTAGCTGGAACACTAACTGTCACTGCTGGCTGCGGTGGCATGGGTGGTGCTCAACCACTAGCTGTGACTATGAACGAGGGAACCTGTCTAATTGTTGATGTTGATGAATCAAGACTCAGAAGAAGACTAACCGATCGCTATCTTGATGAGATTGCAGACAACCTAGATGATGCAATTGAGAAAGCACTAACAGCTAAGGCAGCCAAGCGAGCTATCTCCATTGGCCTAGTTGGCAATATGGCACACATTCTTCCGGAAATGCTAAAGCGTGATGTTGACATCGATATTGTGACCGACCAAACTTCAGCACACGATCCACTGGCTTATCTTCCAGAAGGCGTTGACCTAAACGATTCTGTTGCACTGGCTGAAAAGAATCCCGAGGATTACACCAAGCGTGCCGAAGAGTCGATGGCCAAGCATGTTGAGGCGATGGTTGGATACATGTCCAAAGGTGCTGAAGTTTTTGACTACGGTAACTCAATCAGAGATGAAGCTCGTAAGGGCGGCTATAAAGATGCTTTCAAGTTCCCTGGTTTTATTCCTGCATATATTCGTCCACTGTTCTGTGAGGGGAAAGGTCCCTTTAGGTGGGTTGCTCTATCTGGAGATCCGAAAGACATCTATCGAACCGATAAAGCAATCCTTGAACTCTTCCCAGAAAATGATCATCTACGTCGCTGGATAACCATGGCGCAAGAACGTGTTCAGTTCCAAGGCTTACCTGCTCGTATCTGCTGGTTAGGTTATGGCGAAAGAGATAAAGCAGGTGCGGTATTCAATGACCTCGTCGCTAAGGGTGAAGTTAGTGCACCGATAGTTATCGGAAGAGATCACTTGGATTGTGGTTCGGTTGCTTCTCCATATCGAGAGACAGAGGCAATGCTTGATGGCTCAGATGCCATTGCGGACTGGCCATTACTAAATGCCATGGTGAATATCGCATCAGGTGCTTCTTGGGTTTCTATTCACCACGGCGGTGGTGTTGGTATTGGCAGATCTATCCACGCAGGACAGGTATCGGTTGCCGATGGAACAGAGCTAGCAGCCCAGAAGCTGCAACGTGTTCTAACCAATGACCCAGGCATGGGTGTTATTCGACACGTTGATGCAGGCTATCCAGAGGCTGTAACAGTTGCTAGAGAAAAGCATGTGCACGTGCCAATGCTGGATACCGAAGACTAATGAGCACAACTCTGTTCACAGACATTGCCTCGTTGGTAACCAATGATGTGACTTTAGATAAAGGTCTATTGGGTGAACTAAACAATGCAGCTTTTATCGAAGAATCCGGGCAGATAATTTGGGTTGGTAGTAGTGCAAGTGCCCCAAGTGCAGATAGTAAAGTCTCTCTTGAGGGCAAGTCAGTTATTCCAGGCTTTGTTGATTCGCATGCGCATCTAGTTTTTGCAGGGGACAGATCTTTAGAGTTTGAAGCCAGAATGAGTGGCAGGGCATATTCAGTCGGCGGCATCATGACTACCGTTAGGGCAACTCGTGAAGCAACAGACGAAGAGCTAGATCAAAACATTGCTACTCAGGTTGTTGAGATGTATCGAGGTGGGATTACAACCTTTGAAACTAAGGGTGGTTATGGTCTTGATGTTGAGCATGAACTTAGATCGCTAAAACTTGCAGTTGCGCACACTGAAGATGTCACCTTCCTAGGCGGTCATGTTGTCCCTGAAGAGTACAAAGGTAGGGCAGATAGCTACGTTGATTTAGTCAAAGGGGAGATGCTTGAAGCCTGTGCTCCTTACGCCCGCTGGGTAGATGTCTTCTGCGATGACGGAGCTTTTGATTATGAGCAGTCCAAAGCAATTCTCCAAGCAGGAATAGCAGCAGGATTACTGCCAAGAATTCATGCCAACCAACTAAGCCAAGGTCGAGGGGTTGAGTTAGCAGTTGAATTAGGTTGCGCAAGCGCAGATCACTGCACGCACCTGTCAGCTAAAGACATTGAGCTTTTAGCAGGAAGTAATACGGTTGCTACTTTGCTACCGGGTGCTGAATTCTCAACTAGAAGTGAATACCCGGATGCAAGACGGCTTGTTCGTGCTGGGGTCACTGTTGCGCTGGCAACAGATTGCAACCCAGGTTCTAGCTATACGAGTTCGATGGCATTTTGTATTGCAGTTGCGGTCAGGGACATGCATTTCACTCCAGAGCAAGCGCTCTGGTCAGCCACCCTGGGTGGAGCTAAAGCACTGCAGCGTGAAGACGTTGGTTCAATAGCTATTGGCAAGTCCGCAGATTTTGTAGTTCTTGATGCTCCATCGTTTAGACACATTCCATATCGACCAGGTGTTGATTTGGTAGTAGAAACCTTTATCTCAGGAACATCTATATACAGGAGCAATAAGTGAAGACAGTAACTATTAACTCATCAGGAACTAGTTTCGAAGATGTCATCGCTATTGCAAGGCAGAATGCTCAGGTTGTTATCTCTGCTGATGCAATAGCTGGAATGCAGAGAACTCGTGATCAGGTAGAGGCACTAGCTCATGGAGAAGTTGCAGTCTATGGAATCTCAACTGGCTTTGGCGCACTGGCAAGTAAACACATCGCTACTGAAGATCGAGTGCAGCTGCAGAAGTCGCTAATACGTTCTCATGCTGCTGGCATGGGGGCCATAGTTGAGCGTGAAGTTGTTAGAGCGTTGATGACGCTGAGATTGAAAACGCTATGTTCTGGCAGAACCGGTGCACGACCGGTTGTTGCAGAAACTATGGCAGCAATACTCAACGCAGGTATTACCCCTATTGTTCATGAGTTTGGATCTCTTGGTTGTTCAGGTGATTTAGCGCCTCTTGCGCACTGTGCAATGGTGTTGATGGGTGAGGGTAGAGCGCTTGGACCTGACGGTGTTGAAGCTCCAGTCTTAGAACTGCTGAAGAATGCTGGCATTGATCCAGTTGAACTTGCAGAAAAGGAAGGTTTGGCTCTCATCAATGGAACCGATGGCATGTTGGGCATGCTTCTCTTGGCCATAACTGATCTGGAGAAACTACTTGATTACGCTGATGTGATTGCTGCCATGAGTGTCGAGGGATTACTCGGAACCGATCAGGTATTTAGAGCGGAATTACATGAACCACTGAGACCTCATCCAGGGCAGATGCAATCAGCAAAGAACATGTTTGAAGCTCTAAAGGGTTCCGAGATAGTTTCATCGCATCGCCATGGCGATGGTGTGGTGCAAGATGCTTATTCTTTGCGTTGTGCACCTCAGGTAGCTGGAGCGGTTCGAGACACTGTTGCATATGCAAAGCAGGTAGCGCTTAGAGAGTTAGCTTCAACGATCGATAACCCAGTAGTTTTGGAATCAGGTGAGGTGACCTCCAACGGTAACTTCCATGGAGCACCGGTTGCCTATGTTCTTGATTTCCTAGCCATTGCCGCAACAGATCTTGGTTCAATCAGTGAGCGCAGAACCGACCGCATGCTGGATAAGGCACGTAATTCAGGATTACCACCATTTCTTGCAGGAGATCCAGGAGTTGACAGTGGCTTGATGATTGCTCAATACACCGCAGCAGGGTTAGTTTCTGACTCTAAGCGTTTGGCTGTTCCTGCCAGCGTTGATTCAATTCCATCCTCTGCAATGCAAGAAGACCATGTCTCGATGGGTTGGCACGCCGGTCGAAAGCTACGCAAAGTGGTTGACAACCTGAGAAACATTTTGGCAATAGAACTCATCGGTGCAGCTCGCTGCATTGAACTGCGTGCTCCGTTAAAACCCGCTCCGGTAACTGGGAAACTCTATTCTTCATTGAGACAAGTAGTGCCTGGTTTTGGTCCTGATCGGTTTATGGCACCAGAACTAGAAGCTGCAAGTAAATTACTCCGCAGTTAGTTATTCTCGACCGTAGTCTTTACCGTTTTTGAGAACTGCTGGGCCTAAGACTGCAAGTATTACTGCACCAATCACAGCAGCTCCAATAAAGGTTTCTCTCACGCCAAAAGTTTGGATCACTATTCCAGCAAGTGCCGTGCTGGTAACAGTTCCAACAGTTATCACGGCACCAAAGGTGGCCATTACCCTAGCTCTAACTTCTTCTTTGGTTCTGTTTTGGATGATTCCGGTGCCGTAGGAATTCAGCAAGGCAACACAGATACCACCTAGGTAACCAAAAGTCATTACTACCCACCAGTGCTGAGCGGATGCGATAACCACAATGACAATCAACACTGTCAAAATAGCGACTGTGATAATTCGTAAATGATAACGCAATGGCACTTTGGTAACTGTTGTGAAGATTCCACCTGTTACAGCACCTAGCGCGAATATTGCTCCTGCTAGACCATAGATTAGTGTGCTGGCACCTAGTTCATCAATGAGCAAGAAGACTTCACCAACTTGGATAACGCCTAGGGAAACAATCAGCACTGTTATCAGAATCACAATTGATCTGATCAGTTTGTCTTGGAAAACAAACTGAATTCCAGCTAAGGCTTTGAGGCTGCCCTCTTCATGCACTGAGACTCCAACCCTGTTTACATTTAGTAAAAGAATCGAGATAGTCAGAACAATGAAGGAAATGCCATCAATCAGGAATGGCCAAACAAAACCGGTTGAACTGACCAGAACACCACCCAGAGCAGGTGCTAGCAGAGAACCGAGGGCTGTAAAGGTGGCGTTCAAACCAGTTGCTCTGGCGACATCTTCCTTGGCGGCAAGGCTAGGTAGCAGAGCGCTAAAGGCTGCATTGACACCGGTGTTAGCGCTGGCAGATATGAACAGTGCTATGAATGACCACCAGGATGGCCAACCCATAGCCAAACTAAATGAGCACAGCGACATCACCATCAAAAGCGGTGGCATGAGCTTTCTGGTGCTGTATTTATCGGCAAGCAGTCCTGCCCACGGTGATAGCAACACCGAAGGAAGCAGCATACAAAGAAACAGCAGTGAAACTCCAGATGCTCCTGCAGCATCCTTATCTCGAAGCACAACTGCAAAAGTAGTCAGGGCACTTCCCAGGAAAGATGCTCCAGAGGCAACCGAAAGCAGTTGAATCTTTCGCCACTGTGTTTTTTGAGTCAAGGTCTCCGCCTAGTTCCTAATATTTGGGTGATTCAGAATTTCGGAGACGGTGTTGTGCAGATACTTGTTGGTAGCTAGGACACTGGATGAGGTCGTGGTTAGTTCTCCACTTAAGTCTGTTATTTGACCACCGGCTTGCTCAACGATCGGTACCAGTGCAGCAATGTCATAGA
>JAEMTJ010000071.1 GCA_016462375.1 Rhodoluna sp.
AGCTACTTTGGCGAATGCCGTTGCAGGTTGATTCTTTTTCTGGGCGAGAGCGAAACCCTCCTGAGTCGCAATCTGTTTGTGGAACATAACCTTCACAAACTGCATTGTGGCAATTATAAGGATGCAGTTAATAACACCAACCTGCCAACTTACGAAAATGAAGTACACGGCGAGCACTACCATCTGAGCAAAGGTGTGAAGTAGGTTGTTAGTTTCAAAAGCTAAAGCCCATTCCCAGCTTTCAGTCATTTTGCTTCGACGTTCGGTGTTTGAGCTAATAGCGTCGTTGAATACCTTTACCCGGTAAGTTTTCTGCCAGTAGGTAGCGATGTGGGTTAGACCAAAAAGACCGAAGAAGGCGATGAAGCTCACAAGGGCTTGATCTAAAGGCTGGCTGCTGCCGCTGGTAATCATTTGGCTGAAGATGCGAATTACCAATAGTTGAGTTAAGGGGACAATCGTGGCAATTGAAGCAAGGAGGATAGCTCGGTTGCGATGCTTGCCTTTAGGGAAGAGCAAAGCAAAGGTCTTAAGAACCTGTTGCACAATGAAAATCATTTTGTTCCTTCTCTATGCCGTAACACTAATTCAGATAACTCAAGCCCTTTTTGATTGCTTCTTCAACTTCATTCATTTTAGTTTCACTGATTTTGTGATTAGTAGTGATGTTGTCAAAGTCAATGATGTTCAGATTCAAACCAACTGGAATAGGGCTGATTGAAGCCAAGCCAACGCCTTCTGCGTAATCGCCATACTTTATTCCGTTGCCGTGCACTGAATCTGCAAATCCTTCGAAAGTTATTAGCGCACAAGGAATTCCATATGACTGGCAGGTGATGAAAATATGCATAGCTGAGGTGACGACGCGATCGTATAGGTTCAGGCTATGGACCAATGTCTTGATGTCATCCGGATGGGATGTGAATATGTCTAGCTCTTCCATATTTGAATCCAGAACTAACGGAATTGGCTTGTGAGTGAAATGGCGAACCAGCGCAACTTTTCCGTTTGTAGTTGAGCGCGTTACCGGGAAGATTCTCGAAATCAAAACACCGGGGTCGCCGAAGCTCTCAACTGTTGGACCACCAGATTCCTTTACAACTCTTGCGGTAACCGGCCCTCTAACTGAAACATAGGTTGCGCTCTTGGCAAGCGTGAGTTCATCAGTTGAGATGCCTGTTCCAACAACTACTGAATTCGGTTTGATAAATCTTCCTATTGAGCCAAGCCCAATCATGTGCTTTTTCGAAGCAATCTTTACTGGAGACTGGAAGAAAATCTTGTTGTCGGTGTATTGGCTCACAATTAGAGGCGATAGCCAATCGCCGAAGTTTCCAGGGAAAGGTCTCACCCACCAAACTAAGCCGATACTTTTAGTTGATTCTTTAGCCGCGTAGAAGTGGAAGCTTTTAGCAACAGCAATATTGTTTAGTTCCATCTGCGTAGCAAGGTAGTTCCTTTGGAACTTATTTCTTGCGTCTTCATACTGCACGCTGTTGCCGGCTTGAGCAGAATTGATAACAGCGTTCATATCGACTTTGCGCTCTTGGCTCTCTGGGTTCAGTTTTCTTGTGGTTAGCAGGCCAGTGATGCCGATAGTATCCACCAATAAACGAAGGCGCTTAGAAATTCGGTATGGCAGTTTTCTTTCTATTTTCTTTGCGATTTTTAGTGCACTCTCTCTCAGGCCGCCATTTTTGCTCTCGTGTTGCTGAACCTTGCCTCGGAAGTGAGCTACGTTTCCGCTTGCTCCAAAGTTGAAGAATGCTGCAGCTGAGTCAGCGTTTGGTGAACCCTTTCCTATTACTGCGTTCGACGGTATTATCTGAAAAGTCATGTTGTCGCAGTTAGCTCGCCACGCTTCTTCCATGAAGTAATCGTCAGTCGCTTTTAAGGTTGAGGTCTTCTCAAGCTCGTAGGCTTCAGCAATCATCTTGCGGGCAAGAGGTGTTGTGTTTACACCCCAGAAAGATGGTTCCCAAAACCTAGTTCTACGGTGGTAGCCAATGGAACTAGGGCTAGAGTATCCTCGTTGGAAGCCGATGATGTCTGCGGTTGAATTGGAGATGTATTCAGGCAGTTCTAGAAGGGAGCAATCGACGTCTATCCAGAAGACTTTCTTGTCGGGATGTTCGGCGCATACGTCGGCAAGAAAACCAACCTTCTTGCGGCAGATATCAGCCCAGTCTTCACCTTCTTGTTTTTCAATTTCACGAAGGACATATTTCACACCGAGCTCATCTAGATTTTTAGCAAGGCGTTCACCATGTGATCGGTAATAATCATCTGCGGTATAAAAAGAACAGATGACAACGTTTTGATTTGAAGACAAGAGCATTCCTTAGATTTCGTTATTAAATTCGTGCAACCAGGTACGCAGTTCTGCACCGATGTCTTCACGGTCAACGCCTAGGCGAAGAGTGGCTTTGATGAAATCTAGTTTGTCGCCGGTGTCGTATCTTCTGCCTTTGAAAATAACACCGAGGACACCACCGGCACGTTCTGGATTTTGAGCAGCAGTCATCAGTGTATCCGTTAATTGGATTTCACCACCGCGCCCAGGTTGGGTCTCTTCAAGAATGTCGAAAATTTCTGGACGCAGAACATATCTGCCTATGATTGCGAGATTGGATGGAGCTTCTTCGGTCTTAGGCTTCTCAACCAGACCGATGATTCTAACAACTCCGTCTTCGACAACACCGTCGGTAACTGCACATCCGTATAGATGAATCTGAGAAGGGTCCACCTCCATTAGAGCCACAACATTCTCACCGGTTGCTTCGTGTACTTCTAGCATTTTGGTAAGAAGGACATCTCTTGAAT
>JAEMTJ010000072.1 GCA_016462375.1 Rhodoluna sp.
ACCGGTGTTTGTGCTGCTTGTTACGGTGTTTCCCTTGCTACCAACCAGCCGGTTGAGCTTGGTGAAGCTATCGGTATCATTGCTGCTCAGTCAATTGGTGAGCCTGGTACTCAGCTAACAATGCGTACTTTCCACACCGGTGGTGCAGCTTCTGCAACTATCAAGAGAACAATCTTGAAGTCAATCGGTGGTCAGAAGGTTCGTGTTGAGCGTCTGATTTCTTATGACATCACCCAGGGTCTTACTGGTGTTACCGACTTGCTAGAAGCTCGTCCAGGTTGGCGTCAGGGTAAGGTCGGTGTTCTAGCCTTCTGGCCAGGTCGCATCGAACTGAAGGCTACTGGTCGTGAGTTCACTTCATTCAGAGGAGACGTCACAATCCGTGAGATTGCTGAAGTCGAAGCTAAGGATGAGAAGACCACCAAGAACAGAATCTTTGCAAACGTTGTCTTCGCAGTCGACGATAAAGATGGTTCAAAGGTTGCCGACTCTGCAAAAGCGGGTAAGGCTGTTGTAGTTGCTGAAGGTGGAACTGTCACTAAAGTAACCGCAGAATACATTGAGGTTGAAGTTGACCGCACTGTTACTCCTCGTCTAGAACCTGGCATTAACTTGTCAGATGCTAAGTTGCAGGAAGTCCAAGCAGAGAACAAGAAGGCGAAGAGCCTAATGTCTAAGGTTCGTTACGAACTAGTTGCATTTGGCGGAAACAACTCTAAGCAGCGCGTATTTGCTAAGGAGGGCGATGTAGTTGTCAACGGTCAGGTTATTGCTGACGGACTACTTTCTTACCCAGTTGCAGATGCAGATTCTCTAGTGAAGCTAAAGAAGGCGAAGATTGAAGCAGGCTCTGTTCTAAACGCGAACGACCTTGTTGCTAAATTCGCTATCGTGAAGGAAGTTGATGTCTTCATCACTCCTTCAGAAGAAGGTTTGGAAGAAGCAGAGAAGATTGCACAGAACTACGCGTTCAGCCGTTCAACTTCTAAGACTTTCCAGAAGCTATCTCCTAAGGACAAGATCGCTACTATCTCAGCAGCTGACATTGAATCAGAACTTTTGGTTCAGCCAGGCGACTGGGTAGGTCAGGGTGAATACGTGATCGATGGAACTCCTAACCCACACGCAGTGCTATCGGTACTTGGTCCTAAGTGGGCTCAGTTCGAAATCATTCGTGGTGTTCAGGCGATCTATGGTTCACAGGGTGTTCCACTGCACGATAAGCACCTTGAGGTTATCGTTCGTCAGATGCTCGGTAAGGTTACCGTTATCGAATCTGGTGAGACAGATATGCTTCCAGGTGAAGTTATCGACCGTACTCGCTTCCAGGCTAAGAACCGTTTGGCTCAGCAGGCAGGTCAGAAGCCAGCTTCTGCCCGTCAGGAAGTTATGGGTATGACCCGAGCTTCATTGGCTGCTCAGTCATGGCTATCGGCTGCTTCGTTTCAGGAAACTACCCGAGTTTTGACTCAGGCAGCCCTAGACCGTCGCGAAGACAAGCTAGAGGGCCTCAAGGAGAACGTCATCATCGGTAAGTTGATCCCAGCAGGAACTGGTCTAAAGCAGTATCGTAACGTGGCTGTTGAGGCTACCGAAGAGGCTAAGGCAGCTCGTTACCCTAACCGTATCTGGGATGCTCCGGCAGCCACAGCTGAGGTTGAGGACGAATTTGCCCCAGCTAACCTATTCAGCGCCAATTTTGACGACTGGGCAGGGAAAAAAGAAGAGTAAAAATTCTGTTTGACCCACTAGCGCTATTTCAGGTAGGCTAGGCAAGGTTTGTGTTTATCCCCAAATCATGCCCTGATTTCTGAGTGATTTAGCTCCGGTGGGCCAGAACAGATTTTGATGCGGCAAACGCTGTATCTAAAGCCAAAAGAGTACTAAAAAACTCGGCTGTCTAAAGCAGTCGAATAAACAAGGAGAAGTTGTGCCAACAATTCAGCAGTTGGTCCGTAAGGGTCGCAGCGCCAAGGCTACTAAGTCGAAGACGCCAGCTCTTAAGGCCAGCCCACAGCGCCGCGGTGTTTGCACCCGCGTTTACACCACCACCCCTAAGAAGCCGAACTCGGCTCTACGTAAGGTGGCTCGTGTGAAGCTTTCAAACGGTATTGAAGTTACCGCCTACATCCCGGGTGAAGGTCACAACCTCCAGGAGCACTCAATGGTGCTAGTTCGTGGTGGTCGTGTTAAAGATCTTCCAGGTGTTCGTTACAAGATCGTCCGCGGTGCTCTAGACACTCAGGCAGTTAAGAACCGTAAACAGGCTCGCAGCCAATACGGTGCAAAGAAGGGTAAGTAATGCCTCGTAAAGGTCCTATAACCAAGAAGCCTGTGGTCTCTGACCCAGTATATGGTTCACAAGTTGTAACAACTTTGGTCAACAAGATTCTTCTTGATGGCAAGAAAAGCGTTGCAGAGTCAATTGTTTACGGTGCACTTTCTGGTGCAGCTGAGAAGAGCACGCAGGATGCTGTTGTTCTTCTTAAGAAGGCTCTAGATAACATTCGTCCAACTGTTGAGGTTCGCTCACGTCGCGTTGGTGGTTCAACCTACCAAGTGCCGATTGAAGTTAAGGCTCACCGTGCCAACACTCTAGCTCTTCGCTGGTTGGTTGGCTACGCAAAGGCTCGTCGTGAGAAGACCATGACTGAGCGTTTGATGAACGAGATTCTAGATGCTTCTAACGGTCTAGGTGCAGCTGTGAAGCGTCGTGAAGACACTCACAAGATGGCGGAGTCCAACAAGGCTTTCGCTCACTACCGCTGGTAA
>JAEMTJ010000073.1 GCA_016462375.1 Rhodoluna sp.
CGGATGAACAGAGTCTTGGTAGCACAGACTGCTGCTGGTCTAGGTAAGTATTTACTTGCTCGAGAAGCTAAGCCAAGTGTTGTTATCGGCTACGACGGCAGAGTGAACAGCGATGTGTTTGCTAAAGACTCTGCTGAAGTTCTAGCTGGAATGGGAGTAAGCGTTTTACTTTTGGATGAAATGGGGCCAACACCGTTGGTAGCTTTTGCAACTCGCGAACTGAACTTGAGTGCAGGAGTAATGGTTACTGCATCTCATAACCCACCAAGGGATAACGGATACAAGGTTTATCTAGGTGGTGAGTTTCATGGTTCACAAATCATTGCTCCGGTAGATGAAGAAATAGCAGCTGCTATAGATCTAGTTGCATGTTCTGAAACTTTCGACTCACTAACCAAGTCTTCAAAGTATGAAGTCATTGGAAAAGAGATAAGAGAACAGTATTTGCAGAGTGCTCTAAAAGCTGCTGGCAAAGTAGTCAAGCAATCACTCAAGATCGTATACACACCAATGCACGGTGTTGGCTGGGCAAGTATTGGACCACTGTTTGCGAGAGCTGGCTCTGAAGCTCTAATTACTGTTGACCAACAATTACAACCAGATGGTGCCTTCCCAACAGTTGCCTTCCCTAACCCAGAAGAGCTAGGCGCACTTGATTTAGCTTTTGCTTTAGCCTCCGATTACAACGCTGACATCATCATTGTTAATGACCCTGATGCTGACAGGCTTGCAGTTGCGCTACCAACAGCGAATGGCTGGCAACGACTAACCGGCGATCAGGTCGGGCTAATCCTCGCTGACGAGTTGGCAAGTAAAGCTACCTCTGGCACTCTTGCTTGCAGTATTGTTTCTAGCTCTGCCCTTTCTGCTGTTGCTAAACACTATGGTTTGAATTTCAAGCAAACCTTGACTGGCTTCAAGTGGATAAGCAAGTTACCTAACCTAGTGTTCGGTTACGAAGAAGCTCTTGGTTACTGCATTGACCCAGATCAGGTTTCCGATAAAGACGGCATTAGCGCTGCCTTATTGATTTCCAACATCGCCAGGCGTGAAGCTATGGCTGGCAGAACGCTATGGGATCTGCTTGCTGATTTAGGCGAACGCTACGGTCACTACGCAACCGGTCAAATTTCTATTCGAGTTACAGATCTTTCAGTTATCTCAAAAGCCATGGAAACCCTTCGAGATAATCCACCTACTGAGATAGCGAATACCAAATTGCTCTTTACTGACATGGCTATGGGCAGCGAATTACTACCGGCAACCGATGGTTTGATGTTTGAACTAGCAGATAACCGCAGAGTCATTCTTAGACCCAGCGGAACAGAGCCTAAATTGAAATGCTATCTACAAGCCATCGGTAAGACTGCTCTAGAAGCAGATGCCCTGTTGGCTGAACTAACTAAGAGCTGCCGCGAGCTTCTCGCGGATTTCAACTAAGTCAAAGACGTGGTCGATGGCAATAATCTTGCCTGGCATCTTTTCTAGCTGATAAACCAATTCCGGTGTGGTGAGGATAATGTCAGCGGTTGGGCCTTCTATCTTTGCTTTAGCAATGTCTGCCGCTTGCACTGTTGCCTGAATGCCAAGCATGCCAAGCACCTTCTCAGCATTCATTTTGAGTAAGACTGAGGTCCCGATCCCCATCCCACAAACTGCAATTATCTTCACTTATTGAGCCTAACGAAGCAGAGTTCGAACTTGCTCCACATTCTCAGCTTGTAACAACATGTTTACTTTCATGACGTCCATCAAGAACTCACTCAAAGCAGACATCAATTCGATGTGACTATCGTGATCGACAGCAGATAAACCAATAACCAGTGACACTGGGTCGTTAGCAGTGTTTCCAAATGGAACAGGTTCGCTTAGCGTCACAAGAGATAAGCCTGTGGATAAAACAGCTTCGGAAGGTCTGGCATGAGCCAAGGCAATGCCAGGAGCAATAACCATGTATGGGCCTAGTTCTTCAAAGGCGGCCACCATTGCTTTGGTGTATTCATTAGTTGTTCTGTGGCTTTGCTCTAGAGCAGAGCCAGCTAATTCTAAGGATTGCTTCCAATTACTAGCCTGAGCGCGAACAAGAATCGAGCCTTCAGCGAGTGCTTGGTTTAGAAGGTCTGCCATTATTACTGCGCAGCTAGGGCAAACGCATCGGTGATACGTTCAATGATTTCTGTTCTGACATCCATGTCGATGAAAGCAGCGTTGGCAGCATTTAACTGGAACAGTTCGATGTCATCTAGGTCATAGCCAAAGGTTTCAGATAACAGTTCTAGTTCACGGGTAAGCGATGTTCCACTCATCAGTCTGTTATCGGTGTTCACAGTCACATTGAAACCTAGGCGGTATAGGTCATCGAAAGGATGATCAGACATCTTTGGGTTTTCAACTCCAGGAATAGCTCCGGTTTGCAAGTTAGAGGAAGGAGATAGTTCTAGCGGAATACCTCGCTCAAGCACCCAGGTAGCAACATCACCGAAGGCATATTTGCTATCATCGTTGGCGTCTACGAAAACATCCTCGATGATCCGAACACCATGGCCAAGTCTTAGAGTTCTGCCATCGATGATGGCATCACGAATTGATTCTTTACCGTCTGCTTCACCAGCGTGAAGCGTTACCGGCATTAGTTGTTCATTTAACCAAGCAAAGGTTTCTACATCTCTTGTAGG
>JAEMTJ010000009.1:0-29423 GCA_016462375.1 Rhodoluna sp.
CTCAACGTGCTTTTAGTGTGTTGAGGTCGTAATCTTTAACTACACGGGAGTTCTTGTACAAGGACTGAGAAGAAGCTAGAGCCTAAAACCGTCAAACCTGAACTGGGTAATGCCAGCGTAGGAAGGACAATATGAAACGCATTTTTGCATTCACACTAACCCTGCTAACTATTTTTGGTCTAAGTAGTTGCTCACCGTCTCCAAAGACATTAACACTCATCGCACATGATTCATTCGTCATGAGCGATGATCTAATAACAGCATTTGAAGAAACTTATAAAGTTGAACTGAAAATCGTAAGAGCCGGCGATGCCGGTGCGATGACAAACAAGTTAGTTCTCACTAAAGATAATCCGCTAGCCGATGTTGTCTTCGGTATTGATAACACGTTTGCTCCAGTAGCGACGAAGAATAATTTGATTGATGGCGAGCTAACACCAATCGACTTTGCTGACGTTAGCTTTAATTATGACTTGGAATATTTCAAAACAAATAACCTTGCTGCTCCAAAAAGCTGGAGAGATCTAATCAAGACAGAATACAAAGGCCTTACAGTAATTGAAAACCCAAACACTTCATCAACTGGTTTAGCATTCCTAGTTTCAACCTATGCCGGCTTCCCGACAAAGACTTTTGATTCTGCTACACCAACTGTCACCTGGTGGTTGGCACTTCGTGACAACGATGTAAAGGTAGCCGCAAGTTGGGAAGATGCTTACTACACAGATTTCAGTGGTTCGTCAGGTAAAGGTAAATACCCAATCGTCCTTTCATACTCATCTTCACCTGCTGATGAGGTTAACGAAGACGGAACTGCAAGGACAAAAGCCCTGCTCGAAGATTCTTTTCGTCAAACTGAATACGTAGGTGTTTTGAAGAACGCTAACAACCCGCAGGGGGCTAGAGACCTAATCAAGTTCATGCTCGGTCAGAATTTCCAAAGCGAATTACCTGGGGCCATGTATGTCTATCCGATCGATAAGAGCGTTGCTCTGCCTCCTAGATGGGCGGTATATGCTCCAGCAGCTACCAGCACAATCGGTGAGAACTTAGACATCGACACCAACCGTGACAAGTGGTTAGCCGACTACAACCGGGTATTCGACGTTGCGCCTTAAAGCAGCCCTTTACTGGAGTGCCCCTATAGCTTTTATGGGTTTGCTCTTCTATTGGCCTTTAATAACGGTTCTTGTTTCAGGGTTATCTTCTGACTTTGGTTCTAGTCTCCCCTCGGTCTGGCCCATCCTCTGGTTCACTATCTGGCAGGCACTTGTCTCGACAGCTATCTGCGTGCTGCTGGGCATCCCTGGGGCATATCTTCTCTACAGGCGATCTTTTAGGTTTGCCTCAACCCTTAGAGCTTTAATCTCAGTGCCCTTCATGTTGCCTTCTCTTGTTGTGGCGATAGCCATCACCCAATTAGCAGCAATCTTTGGTGGGCTAAACCCAATTGCGGCAATCATTCTGGCCAACGTCTTCGCGAACTACGGGGTAGTAGTTAGAACGGTTGGTTCTCAATGGCAACTGCTCGATGGCTTATCCGAGGAAGCTGCTGAAGTAGCAGGAGCTGGCAGATTAAGAATCTTTTTCAAGATTGCGCTACCTCAGTTAGCAACATCTATACGGGCATCTAGCGCTTTGATAGTTCTCTACTGCGCAAGTTCCTATGGCATAGTTCTGAGCCTCGGTGGCGGTCAAGTAAATACTTTAGAGACAGCAATCTCAACAGCCGTATTGCAGAGACTAGATCTGCAACAGGGAGTGCTTCTTGCTCTATTGCAGATTATCTTTTCACTACTTGCCTTTACTGCCAGCCGCTGGGGTGGAAGCAATCCTCTTAGTTTTGACACAGCGCAGAAAGTTAGAGTCAAGCAAATTGACAGCCGTGATCGGCTAGCCGCCATCTTTGTATTTCTAACAATGGGTTTCCTGATCTTGCTACCACTATTAATTGTGATGTGGAAAGCATTTGTTGATAGCGCTGGCAGATTTGGTTTCAAGAACTTTCTACTACTCCAAAGTAGAGGTACAAGAGATTTACTCAACATCACTTTCTTTGATGCGAGCCTGAACAGTCTAAGAAACCTAATAGTTGCAACATTAATATCGGTTTTAGTAGGAGGTGTTGTTAGTTTCTTACTTGCAGAGCACACACGTAGCAAAAATCTTGGATTGGCTAAAAATGATGCGGGCGGTTTATTTCTAGATGGAATATTCCTTTTACCAATTGGTGTTTCTGCTGTTGTCGTTGGCTTTGGATATCTAATTACCTTGACTGGGGATTTAGCTTGGCTTAGAAGCAGTTGGTTACTTGTTCCGCTGGCTCAATCTGTGCTAGCAATACCAATGGTTATCAGGGTTCTCTACCCCGCTTTAGTAGCGGTGGATCAGGGAACGAGAGAACAAGCTATGACCGATGGTGCAAGTAAATGGAGGATTTTCTTTGGTGTCGATCTAAAGATGATCCGACCGGTGGTAAAAACAGCCATCGCTTTTAGCGCTTTAGTTTCTCTAGGTGAATTTGGTGCAGCTAGCTTGCTCGCTTTTGGTGATCAATCGACTATTCCGATGCTGATGTTCTCTTTGATCTCACGCCCCGGTGGAGATAACTACGGCATGGCTTTAGCAGTTGCATTTATTTTGATTTTTATTACAACCGTGATTGTTTTAGCTGTTGGGTCTGATACTAGGCATGATTCTCAAAGACAACAGCCAGAGAAGCAAAGCGTTCCTTCATTACCGCTATAGCTTCTGGATTGCGGTCAACCAGTATGAAGTTTCTATTTAGTTCTGCTGCTGCTGCACCTGTTGTTCCTGAGCCGGCGAAGAAATCGAGCACGGTATCGCCTTCTTGGCTGCTTGCTTGAATGATTCTGCGCAGAATGCCCAGCGGTTTCTGGGTTGGGTAACCGGTTTTCTCTTTGCCAGTAGGGGAGACGATGGTGTGCCACCAGACATCGGTTGGTAGTTTTCCACGTTCCACCTTCTCCTTAGTGACAAGACCTGGCGCCATATATGGCTCTCTGTCAACTGTCTCGTTGTTGAAGTAGTAATTGTCAGCGTTCTTCACATAAACCAAGATGGTGTCATGTTTTGCTGGCCATCTCGATTGGGCTTTAGCCCCATAGTCGTAAGCCCAGATAATTTCGTTTAGGAAGCACTCTCTGCCAAATAGTGCATCTAGTAATACCTTTGCGTAGTGGGCTTCTCGGTAATCGAGGTGGAGATAGAGTGTGCCTGTTTCTTTTAGTAGACGCCAAGCCTCTTCCAGTCTTGGTTCTAGAAAAGCCCAGTAATCGGCGAACTCATCGTCATAGCTGAGAATAGTTTCTTTGACGATGTCATAGCGCTGACCTTTGAAGCCCATCCGGCTTCCGGTTTCACTTCTGGTGGTAGTTGACTTGCCTCTACTCTGCACACGTCCTGTGTTAAAAGGAGGATCAACATAAATCAATTGAATGCTGCTATCAGGAATAGACTGCAGAACAGAGAGGTTGTCCCCTTGGATTACCCGGTAGTTAGAAATGTTCTGCACAGAAAGAGATTAACAGTATGGACCCGCATGTTGTTCACAATTCAGAATTATCTAGATACGAGTTGTTTCTAGGAGAACAGAAAATCGGTCATGCCGACTATAGAAAAGTAGACGGCGTGCTGGAATTTCCTCATACTGAAGTTGATCCTGCTCACCAAGGCAAAAACTATGCAGCAATTCTGATGCGGGAATCTTTTAGAGATGTTGAAGATAACAACCTAGGTAAGGTTTGGCCAATTTGCCCTTACGTAGTGACATATATGAAGCGCCACCCTGAAACACATGTTTTGCTTGCTAAGCCTTTGGCTTAGCCAACATTTGTGCGGATAAAGCCGAGCAGGTCATGGATAACTTCTTCTTTGTTTATCTCGTTATACATTTCGTGTCTACCGTCGTGATAAATAATCGCGGTGACATTCTCTAAACCACACTTATTTCTGTATGTGTTAGCAAGCATTTGGTTACCACGCTCAGCACCGATAGGGTCATCGCTGCCAGCTTGGAGCAATACCGGTAAATCTTGTCTTATGGTGCGCTTCGGTGTGAAGAACAACTGCACTCCGTTAGCAACACCCATTACCTTGGCAGCGTCAGCTAGAAAAGTAAGTGGATCAGCTGCGAAGTTCTCACAAACTTTTTTATCTCTAGAAAGCCATTCGTAACCAGTGGCACCTGGTTCTTTATCCCATTTCTTGTTAAAGCCACCAGCACCTAGAACACCTGGCAATAGCAAAGATGAACCAGAAAGAATTACTGCAACATATTCATCTGAATACTGGTTGATGAGTTTTTGTGAAATAAACGAGCCGTAAGAGTGACCGAACAGAACAACCTTCTTGCCAGGGTTCTCGACCTTAATCAATTTGGTTAGATCATGCACCTGTTCGAACGCTGCCTTGATTCCACCTTTACCTAAATTGCCCATGATCTTGGTTTGACCTGTAGCGATTTGGTTGACACCGGTTTGACCGTGACCTCTGTGGTCATCTGCATAAACGCTATAGCCAGCATTGTTTAGCTGCTCTGCCAGATGGTCATATCTTCTAGCGTGATCACCTAAACCATGTGCTATCTGCACTATGGCTTTTGGATTCTCAATAGCCCACACGTAGTAGGTGATCTCAACGCCTAAATGGTCAAGAAAAGTTTTGGTTACTGGCAGATTAGTCATGGATTTACCCTACTTGCTCTTAAAAACATTTACGAGCTCACTCTGCAGTGCGCCATAGCGATGTTGTGCGATTGAAATGGATTGCTCTCGATACATGTTCAATAGAAGCACTCTTCCAGACTTAGAGATAGCTGAACTATAGACAAAAAGGTCTGGGTTTGCCTCTAGTTCCCGAACTTTGTCCTCTTTAGCGCCTACCAAAATCAATCTGCTGCCAGGCTTGATCTTCATCTCAAGCTCATCCTCAGCGATGGTTCTTAGCCCACCGGTTAGAACCTGCAGTTGCTCTTTTGTTAGACCTTGGTATTTCAGGAAGTCAGGTGCAACGGAGATCCAGTGCTCATGGTGGTTGGTCAGCATCATGGCTGCCACCACTCTGGCCAGTTCTGCTTTGCTTGCAGCTGCACCCACTCTGACCACACAGCCGTTACCTAGATAGCGATGGTAGTTCGCTTCATAGACCAAATCGCCTGGCTCAAGTTCAGCGTTGAACAGGTTGTGTAACCAGTATTTATCGCTGGCGGCAGCCATCTCCAACCAGAGGTGCGCTCTGTTGTTTTCCATGAGCAGTTCAACTTCATGGATGTATTTTGCGATTCTTTCTTCAGCACTAAAAATCTGATATTGATTAGCGCCAGCAAATTTCTCAGTACTATCTCTAAAGCTTCCAAATTGCAGAATGTAATTCCTACCGCCCGCTTTTAGACCAAAACCAACACTTGACCGCTTGAGTCCTCCGAATGGTTGACGTTCAACAATCGCACCAGTGATGCTGCGATTTACATAAAGGTTTCCTGCATCGATTTGATTAGTCCAGGTTTTTATCTCTGCAACATTGAGTGAATGAATACCTGCAGTCAATCCATAGTCGGTGCTGTTTTGAATCTCAATCGCTTGAGTTAGATTCTTTGCACTGATCAACCCAAGCACTGGACCAAAGCATTCGGTGGTGTGGAAGAAGCTTCCTGGCTCCACACCGTATTTGATACCAGGTCGCCAAAGCCTTCCGCCATCGTCTAGTTGCTTAGGTTCAAGTAACCAGGTTTCACCTTTTTCTAAAGTGGTTAATGCTTTTAGTAATTTCTCTGAAGGTTTTTCAATCAGTGGGCCAACACTTGCATCCGCTTGAGAACCATAACCAACTTTCATAGACTCAACCGCATCAACTAGCTGAGCTAAGAACTGTTTGTTCTTGTATACCGAACCAACCAAGATACCGAGACTTGCTGCGGAGCACTTCTGCCCCGCGTGACCAAATGCACTCTTAGCTAAATCAGCTGCAGCTATATCTAGATCCGCATTCTGCGTAATTACAATTGCATTCTTACCGCTGGTTTCAGCTGCCAGTTGCATCTTAGGTTTATAAGTTTTAAACAATTGTGCCGTTTCAAATGCTCCAGTGAGAATAACGGCATCAACTGCACTGTGGCCAACTAGTTGTAGGCCTAATTCGTTATCTGGCACAAATGCTATCTGCAGTACATCTTTAGGAATCCCCGCTCTCCAGAGAGCATCAACCATCCCCAGAACACAGTTGGCTACCTGCGGCGCTGGCTTGATAATCACCGAGGACCCCGCCGCTAGGGCAGCTAAAACACCACCGGCTGCAATTGCAACCGGGAAGTTCCAAGGTGGGGTAACGACAACTAGTTTGTGTGTTTCAAAGACCACAGCATCGAGTTCTTCAGTGGCTGTTAGCTCATCAATCGAGTGAGCGTAGAAGTTAGCAAAGTCAATGGCTTCACTCAGTTCAGCATCAGCCTCGCCAACGCTCTTACCGGCTTCAGCCATCATGAGCTGAAGCAATGTCCCTCTGCGGTTTGCTAGTTCCGCCCCTGCCTGAAGCAGTAGTTGCTTGCGGTTTGCCCTATCGCTACCCCAGTCCTTAGCCGCTTCTCTGGCTGTTGCAACCATGTCTTCAATTGAATATGCGTCTATCTTTGCTTCTTCGATGTATGCGGCATGGGTCTTGAGTTTGCCGTCTATCGCTTGAGCGCCTGCGACAGCTTGTCTAACCCAATCTCTGTTATTAGGTAGCGACGGGTCAGTGTCTTGAGTGTTAGTGAATGCGTGCTTTTGCTTCGCCGCTGTGTCAGCGATTCTGTTTTGCTTGCGGTTCGGAGATTGGTTTAGCTGTGCCATTAGACGCAGTGAGGTTTCAAATCTCAATCGTTCACGATCAAACACATTTCGATCTGAATCGATGTCAAACACCCCAGACATGAAATTATCTGGGCTACCGTTCTCTTCCAACCTTCTAGTCAAATACGCAACAGCGACTTGGAATTCAGTTGGGCGAACAACAGGGGTATAGAGCAGGAGACTGCCGACACTCTTCATTACCTGTGTAGACAGATGCTGAGCCATGCCTTGCAGCATTTCAAATTCAACTCTTGTATTTATGTTTCGATGTTTTGCCAGTTCATAAGCAAAAGCTAAATCAAATAAATTGTGACCGGCAACGCCGATTCGTAATGACGAAATGCGGTCTTCTTGAAGTGCGTAATCAATCAGGCGTTTGTAATTCGCATCGCTTTCAGCTTTAGTTGAATATGTTGCAAGTTGCCAACCATGCCAGTCAGCGTCAACTAGCTCCATCGCCAGGTTTGCACCTTTAACAATTCTTACCTTGATGCCCGCTCCGCCGTTGGCAGTTCTCAGTTGTGCGAATTCGGTTAGTTCTTTTAGAGCCGCGTACGAATCAGGTAGATACGCCTGAAGCACAATTCCTGCTTCAAGGTTTTGTAATTCAGGTTTACTAAGTAGTTTCTTGAAGACCAGCATGGTTAGCCCCAAATCTCGATACTCTTCCATATCTAGATTTATGAACTTAGGTGTTGGGGACTCTGCTGCAAATAAATAAAGCGGAGTGAGCTTCCCAACTAATCTTTCAACGGTTTGATCGAATCCCCACATTGAAAGCTGGCTTGCAACGGCTGAGAGTTTAATAGAGACATAGTCAACGTCTTTACGTTTTAGTAATTTGAATGTTTCATCAAAACGATAGTTTGCTTCGCGCTCACCTAGTACCGCTTCACCAAGAAGATTTAGGTTGAGGCTGATGCCTTTGCGTTTTGATTTTTTAATGTGTTTCTTAAGTTTTCTAGGTCTGGCGTCGGCAATCAGGTGGCCAACTAATTGGCGCAATCTAGTTTTTGCAACCGAGATGACAACAAAGCTAAAGGGTTTAGCAAAAGCGCCACCGAGCCTAATGGTGAATCGATCCAGCGCACTGAGACTCTTTGGCAAATCGCTGGCGAGAGCACTTAGCTCCTTAGCCGCCACTTGCCTGTCTCTAGGACGAATAACCCTGTCTACGAAGGTTAAAGTCCAGTTCAAGCCCTTAGGGTCTTTGAGGATGCGGGCTAAGCGCTTTTCAGCAGCCGATCTAGAGCCGACTTTTTTTGCGTCGGCTAGCCACTTTTCAACGAGAGCAACTGCATCAGCGGCTACCTGATCGCGTTCAAACCTTTGCACCTATTGACTCCGACTTCGAGCAGAACGTGGGTTAAGTCCTGCAAAACTACCTTGTTTTGTAAACACTGTAATCATCGCAGAGGTAGAACCTATAAGCGTTCATTCAGGCAAAGGGTTGGCTCAGATGGAGGACCCTTTGCAAATAAAAGCTTTAGTTCGTTACTTAACCCAGTCTGATGGCGCGGCATCTCTGCCCTTAGGAAGAGCAACAGCCATATTCCAATCAGTGACCCAGCTAGGGAGAGTGGGTTCAGCCCCTGGCCAACCACCTAGTTTTTCATTTACTTCAATTGGGGTCGGTGTGCCTTTAGGTGATTTTAGAAAGCGAAGCTTGACAACTGCTTCTGCATAGACCTCGCCTCTAAACACAAACCGCTGTCCAACAAAATATGCCTGCTCGTCCCAACCCAAGATCTTGGTCTCAACTTGAAACTTCAACCAAGGGGTTAGCGACTTCCGAAAAGTAATTGTCTCTTGCACTACAACGGGGTGAATCTTTTGCTTCTTTAGTTTCTGCCATGTGCCCGCTCGCTTCATTAGATCAAAACGTGCAAGGTCAAGAAGTGTTAGATAGATGCCGTTATTCATGTGAAGAAAAATATCGATGTCGGTTGGCCAGACGATAAAGTTTCTGACCCCAACGTCAGATACTTTTAGGTGGCTACGCCAACGCCAGCTCAGGTGAGCCCAACATAGGCGTAGCCACAGCTTCATAAATAGTTGTGATTACCAGATTGCAACGCGCTTGGCTGGTTCCAACCACATCGCGTCTTTATCAGTAACTTCAAATGCCTCATAGAAGGAATCAAAGTTTCTAGCTACCTGGTTGCAACGGAACTCACTAGGAGAGTGAGGGTCAGTAGCTAGACGCTGAATAGCAATCTCGTCTCTCGACTTACCTCTCCAAATAAGGCCCCAGGAGAGGAAGAAGCGCTGAGCACCGGTTAAACCGTCGATAACTTCTGGTTCTTTGCCGCCAAGGCTCATCAGGTATGCCTTGTATGCGATGGTGATTCCACCAAGGTCACCGATGTTCTCACCAATGGTAAGAGCGCCATTGACTTTGAATTCATCTGACAGGTCTTCAGGAGAAAGCGCATCGTATTGTTCGATTAGAGCCTTGGTGCGCTCTTCAAATGCCTTGCGGTCATCTTCAGTCCACCAAGAAATAAGTGCTCCATCACCGTCATACTTTGAACCCTGGTCATCAAAACCGTGGCCGATTTCGTGTCCGATAACTCCACCGATACCACCGAAGTTAACGGCATCATCAGCATCAAGGCTAAAGAACGGTGGCTGCAGAATCGCAGCTGGAAAAACAATCTCGTTAAAGCCCGGGTTGTAATAAGCGTTGACTGTTTGAGGGGTCATGAACCACTCATCGCGATCTAGTGGCGCACCAATCTTGGCAGCTTCTTTTTCGGTAGCCCAAGCAGATGCGCGACGTACGTTACCAACAAGATCGTTTCTGTCGATTACCAGTGTTGAGTAATCTTTCCACTTACTTGGGTAACCAATCTTTGGATTGAACTTGTCTAGCTTGGTAAGAGCTTTTTTCTTAGTCTCTTCAGTCATCCACTCGAGGTTGTTGATGCTCTCGCGATAAGCCTCAATTAGCCACTTCACCAAAACATCCATGCGCGCTTTCGCTGCTGGTGGGAAATGCTTCTCAACATAAATCTTGCCAACTGCTTCGCCAAGGGATCCTTCAACAAGCTGCACTCCACGCTTCCAGCGTGCACGCATCTCTGGTTGACCGGTCAGGGTCTTGCCATAGAAGTCAAAGCGAGTGTTAACAAAATCATCGCTCAGGTAAGGAGCAGTGGTGTTGATAACCTGCCACTGCAACCACAACTTGGCTTCAACAATATTTGCTTCGTTAAATACTGTGTCTAGGCCTTCGAAGAATGAAGGCATCATCACAACAGATTCAAAAAGAATCTTCTCGTCAAAACCATTACCTGCAAGATATGCGCTCCAATCGAATGTTGGGCTCATATTCTTTAGGTGCTCGAATGTCTTTAGGTTGTATGTCTTCTCAGCATCACGAGTTTCAACAACGCTCCAGTGCAACTTCGACAACTTAGTTTCGAAGTTCATGATTGCATCTGCATCTTTATCAGCTAGCTCTGCTGCCCAACCTGCATGCTGCAGCATCTTGGCAACATATGGAGTGTATGCGTCGCGGAACGATGCATACTTCTCATCGTGGTAGTAAGACTCATCAGGAAGACCAAGGCCACCTTGGAACATGTTCACAAGATATCTCTCAGGGTTACCTGGATCGTTGTTCACATAGAAACCAAATAGGCCAGGTGTTCCACCACGCTCTAATTCACCCATTAGGTGAGACAGATCAGCAAAGTTAGCCTTACGGATGCGCTCAAGATCGACGGCGATAGGAGCAGCTCCTAACTCATTAACTCTTGCCTCGTTGAGGAATGAACCATACATATCCCCAATTTGCTGGCTTACGCCTGGCTTGGGGTTTGCCACAGCTTCCTCAAGGATCGCTTTAACAGCGTCCTCTGAGTCGTCGCGGAGCTTATAGAAAGACCCGTGGACTGCTTGATCTGCAGGGATTTCTTCGTTCTTTAGCCAATCCCCATTGGCATATTTGAAAAGATCGTCTTGAGGACGAACTGAGTGGTCAAATCCAGATTTATTGATTCCTTGAGTATTAGTCATGAGGTTATTCTAGGGCTGTTAGGGCCATCCATATATCTTTACAATTACAAGAGTGGAACTACAAAAAATCATCCTTTACTACGGCTTTGCCCCGATATCTGATCCGGAGGCTGTAAAGCTGTGGCAGCAGAACCTATGCGAGAGCCTAGGCCTAAAAGGGCGCATCCTGATTTCCAAGCACGGCATCAACGGCACCCTAGGTGGTGACATGTCAGCTCTGAAGAAATATGTAAAAACCACCAAGCAATACACCGGTTTCAAGAAGATTGACTTCAAGTGGTCGATGGGTACGGGCAATGACTTCCCCAAACTAAAGGTAAGAGTCAGAAACGAACTTGTGGCCTTCAATGCCCCAGACGCTATAACGGTTACCGAGCGCGGAGTAACTAATGGTGGCAAGCACCTAAAACCAAAAGCCGTTGACCAGCTGGTAGCTGATAGAGGAGACGAGGTTGTCTTCTTCGATGGCAGAAATGCTTTTGAGGCAAAGATCGGAAAGTTCAAAAACGCAATCATTCCAGATGTCCAAACCACCCATGACTTTGTTGCTGAAATAAAAAGCGGTAAGTATGACCACATTAAAGACCGCCCGGTAGTCACATACTGCACCGGTGGCATCCGCTGTGAAATCTTAAGTGCCGTGATGATCGAGAACGGTTTCAAAGAGGTTTACCAAATCGATGGTGGCATAGTTCGTTACGGAGAATCCCAAGGTGATAGTTCACTTTGGGAAGGATCTCTCTATGTCTTTGATGACAGGCTGAACATCAACTTCACTGAAGATGCAAAAACGATTGGTGAGTGCGAGAAATGCTCCAAACCTACTTCTCGCTTTAGAAACTGCACAGCTCTTGGCTGTCGAGATCTAATTCTTTTATGTGATGGCTGCGCAGCAAAGCCAGAGAATCTAGGTTGCAGCCCAACTCACACTAGAGGTAAACGCAAACACGAAGTTGCTTAAAAACTAAACCCCAGAACCAACTTGGTCCTGGGGTTTAATTTAACTAACCGGAGAGGGATGGAACTTATTTGGTTGGTGGTGCGATTGTGATGCTTTGTGTTGAAACAACACTCACTAGAGAAACTGTGTAATTACCTGGGTGCGGCAAGTTCAAAGTAACTGTCTGTGATCCAGTGCCTGTAACAGGAACTGTGAAACTGTGGTCGGGACGATTAGGAGCAAAAACTGGCTGAGTTGGTGAAGTGTTAGCAGGCTTTACTGCAGTAACAAGTAATTGGTATGAGCCTGTAACAGGGACATCAACTGTGACGGTCTGAGTTATTGGAGCACCCTTAGGCTTTTCTGGGTGCGGGCGATTTCCGTGGCGACCTTTACCATCTTTGGATTTCGGTGGGGTCGGATTCGCGGTAGGGGCAACAGTTGGTGAGCCTGTCGAAGTAACAATGGCCTTGCTTGTTGCCTTTGGCCCTGGCTTAGTGTGTGCTAAGGCTGGCCCGGCAAGCACAATAGCTCCAACAGTTACGGCTGAAGTTGCAATCAGTGCAATTCTGTTGCTTAGGTTCATCTTGTTGCCTTTCGGTTGGTGCTGACAGAGCAAATCTACTCAAATTGGGAGGGCCGCTGGGCTTAATTCAGGTTCACCTAACCCAATTGGCAGGTTTCTATCAGACTTTGGGCTGTTGACCTTAAACTTGTTTCAGAGCAAGTGAGGATACGTTTTGGGTCTAATTGAGAAATTTGAGCGTCGCCTTGAGCGTTTCGTGAATGGCGCTTTCTCTAAAGCCTTTAAATCACAGATCCAGCCTGTTGAGATCAGTGCTGCCATAAAGGCCAGGATGGATGCTGGTGCTGCAGTTGTTGACCGTGAGCGGATTCTCGCCCCTAATGGCTACTTAGTTCAGTTATCTCAAGCTGACTACGCGAGACTTAGACCGATGGGTGAAACCCTAGTCTCTGAAGTCAAGAAGCAGCTACTCGCCCACGCCAAAAAGCAAAGATACCAGTTCGGTGGTGAATTGGACATTACGGTTGAGGCTTTAGGTTCGCTTGCTCTAGGCCAATTAAAGGTGTCCGCTTCGAGCACTGCAATTCAGATGGAGAGCGTTGCTTGGACTCCTGCAATTGACTTTGGTGGCAAGCGCTACCTACTTGCCAAACCGAGAACCACTATCGGTAGAGATGCTTCCGCTGACATTAAGGTAAATGACTCTGGTCTATCTAGGGTTCACTTCGCAATTGTCTGGGACGGTAACAGCGCAACCCTCGAAGACCTTGGCTCAACTAACGGAACTAAGTTAGCCGGCAGATTGGTTAAAACTCAAACACTCCCAGCAGATAGCACCATCGAAGCTGGTCGAACTGTTTTTGTCTTTAGGGTAGTCGCTAAGAATGAGAATGCCTCGTGAGTGAATTAGCACTATTTATTGTTCGTGCGGGCTTCTTACTAGTCTTGTGGTTGTTTATTCTAAGCATTATTTCAATCATTAGAGCTGACCTATTCAGGGAAAGAGTTTTATCTCGAGTGGTTGAAAGAAATATTCCAACTACTGTTTCATCCCCAACCACAGGGCTTACCAACCTGGCTGACTTCTCTTCAGCGCCAGAGTCAGCTACTGTCGTCTCTGCGATGAATAGTTTGCCGACGAAGTTAGTTGTCATTGCTGGGCCTTTGGTCGGCACTGATCTTGTTTTAGATAGAAGAGAAATCCGAATCGGGAGAGCTCCTAACAGCGACTTTGTTTTAGAAGATGACTACGTTTCATCTCAGCATGCTCGCATACAAAAAGTTGATGATGGCTGGTTACTGCAAGATCTAAACTCCACCAATGGAACCTACGTTGATGGACAACGCATTGGCGCACCGGTTGCAATTAAGAGAGACATGCAAATCCGTATCGGTAAGACCACATTTGAATTGCGTGGCTAGTCATGTCCTATAAATTTCTAACCGCTGCAAAAAGTGATCGTGGAAAAATCAGAAGTAGTAATCAAGATTCTGGTTACTCTGGTGTCAATCTTTTCGTTGTTGCTGACGGGATGGGTGGGCACGCTGGTGGAGACATCGCATCCGCGCTAGCAACACAGTTGGTTGCTCAGGTTGACGATGTTTATGAAGATGCTGAATTAGCTGTTGGCACTTTGCTTAAGGTAATGCAGAGTGCTAATGAGAAATTAACTGACACTGTACGTGAATACACATATCTATCTGGCATGGGAACCACGATGGACGCTCTGGTCTTCACAGGTGTTACTGCAACAGTTGCCCACATCGGTGATTCGAGGGTCTATTTACTCCGTGACGGGGTGATGAACCAAATTACAAAAGATCACACTTTCGTGCAGACCTTGATTGATTCAGGTCGAATCACTGAAGAAGAAGCTTTGCGTCACCCGCGTAGAAATGTTTTGATGCGAGTCCTTGGGGATGCATCAGATGAACCACAATTTGACGTGTATCCGCTTGATGTTTTACCTGGCGATCGTTTCCTGCTTTGCTCTGATGGTCTCTGCGGAGTTGTCCCTAATGCGCTTATTGAAGAGAACCTGAAGGTGACAGATCTTGATGAGGCGGCAGGTCTGCTGATTGATGAAGCTAAAGAGTATGGCGCACCAGATAACGTCACTGTGATTTTGGTTGAGGTCTTCGAAGCCAACGAAGAGCTGCCAAGCCAAGGCATTACCTGGTTGGGCTCTGCGGCCAATGAGGTTGTAATCAAATCCAATAGTGCTGGCAGGATTCTAGAAATCTTTAGCCCTAAAGCTTGGCTAGATTCCTTTAGAAACTCCGCCGGTAAAGAAGAGTATCTAGCTGTCGATGACCCCGCTTTTGCGCAAGCGGTTAAGGAATTCGGTGGCAAAGTTCGTAACTGGAAGCTGCGGGGCTTGCTGTTTTTCGTCCTGTTGGCTGCTGTGGCCGGAGCTGGCATCTGGGGGATTTACTCTTATACCCAGACTCGGTATTACTTGGGTGTGCAGGACGGCAAGGTCGCTATCTACCAAGGCATCAAGGAAAGCTTCGCTGGCTTTGGGTTCTCACATCTGTATGAGAAATCAGAGTTAGCTGTCTCCACACTTCCTGATTTTCAACAGGAGCTATTACAGCGAAGCATCTCTGCTGATTCCTTAGCCGATGCTAAAGACAAGCTAAGTCAAATTGCTATGAGCGTTGATAATGGCTAAAGCAAAAAGGGTCCGAGTGATGCCCGCTAAGCGGAACCTTGAGCTGATCATGTTGATCTTCACTTTCGGTGTTTACGCTTTTGCTTTAGCCCAAGTTCAATTGGCGACTATCCAGGTGCTGAATCCTGAGGGTTGGTTCTTCTGGAGTGTTCCAGTGGTCTTAGCTCTTGGCTTTCACATGCTGCTTCGTTTCAAAGCAAGTGATGCTGACCCCCTATTACTGCCACTTGGTTTCTTTCTAAACAGCCTCGGTATTGTGATGATCTATCGGCTTGACTTGGCTAAACCGTTAGCTGAATTAGATAGAACGGTCGGGCAACGACAAGTCATCTGGATGGCTGTCGCAATGCTAATCGCAGCAGTGGTTCTTTGGGGAATCAAAAACCATCTATCGCTTCGTAAATACATATACATTTCCATGGCAGTCGGAGTTGTGCTCCTTGTTCTTCCACTGCTACCAGTCATTGGTAAAACGGTTAACGGTGCTCACCTTTGGGTGAACCTTGGACCGCTAAGTATTCAGCCAGGTGAATTAGCAAAAATTGCGCTAACTATTTTCTTTGCTGGCTATCTGACTTCAAGACGAGAATCTCTTGCCGTAGTTGGTCGTAAGGTCTTAGGAATTCGTATCCCACCAGCGAGAGAACTAGGTCCAATTGCTTTCATCTGGTTAGCCTCCCTTGCAGTCTTAGTTTTGCAAAGAGATCTAGGAACGTCCCTACTTTATTTTGGTTTATTTCTTGTTTTGATTTATGTTGCCACCGCAAGAGCGTTCTACGTATTCGTAGGGTTAATCATGTTTATAAGCGGTGCAGTTATCGCATCCAAATTCATGAGCTATGTTGGAGGCCGTTTAGACGGCTGGTTAGATCCACTCAACGAAGCAAACTATTCTGCTGTTGGTGGTTCCTACCAAATTGTGCAGTCAATGTTTGGTTTAGCTCACGGTGGTTTATTTGGTACCGGCTTAGGTGGTGGCTTGCCACAGATAGTCCCGCTGGCTAACAGCGACTTTATTATGTCTGCTATCGGTGAAGAGCTCGGGCTGGTTGGGATATTTGCAGTGCTGGCCATGTATTTGCTTCTAGTGGCTAGGGCACTGAGAGTAGCAAACGCTCACTCTGATGATTTCAGTAAATTGTTAGCAGTCGGTTTAGGTTTCGTAATTGCATTGCAGGTCTTCATTGTTATCGGTGGAGTATTTAGAGTCGTCCCACTAACGGGGCTTACAACTCCACTACTGGCAGCCGGGGGTTCTTCTCTGGTTGCAAACTGGATCATCATCGCATTGCTGTTACGTTTATCCGACACTCTCCCTAAAACTGGGACGGTGAACTAGATGACTCCAGAAATCAGAAGAGTAGCCAATGTCATCCTGTTGATGTTCCTATCGCTATTCGTTGCTGCCAGCGCTATGCAGGTAGTTAACGCAGATGCTCTAAACAATGATTCTCGCAACCAACGAGCAGTCTTCGATGGTTATAAGACCCAACGTGGTGCCATCTTGGTAGACAACATCCCAATCGCCGAATCCACTCCATCCAATGATGCTTACCATTTCCTCAGAAAGTACTCAGCTGAACAATACAGCGCAATCACTGGCTTCTATTCGTTGTATCAAGGTAGAACTGGGCTAGAAAACTACCTAGATAACTCACTGCGTGGAGATAACTCAGCGCAATTCTTTGAGCAACTGAATGCTCTTTTCTCAGGTAATCCGGTTACTGGAGCTTCAGTTGAACTAAGCATCGATGAGAATATTCAGCAGGTCGCTTGGGATGCCCTAGGCAATAACAGGGGGGCGGTTATCGCCATGGATCCAGCTACCGGCAGAATCATTGCTCTAGTTTCTAAGCCTGGCTTTGATGCCAACCTGCTAGCTACCCACAACACCGCTGATGCTTCCGCAAATTACAAGACACTGCTAACCAGAAAAGACGCTCCACTAATCAACCGAGCAATCGGGGGAGATTTATACGCACCGGGTTCAGTATTCAAACTGATAGTTGCCTCAGCTGCCTTTGAATCAGGAAAATACACACCCCAGAGCACTCTGCCTAACCCTAGTAAATACACTCTGCCTGGCACTAAAACCACAATCACCAACGCTGGTGAAAGTAGTTGTGGTGGATCACCGAAGGTCTCGATTGCAACAGCTTTAAAGCTCTCCTGCAATATTCCTTTCGCTCAACTAGGCATTGCGCTAGGACAGGAAGCCATTGCAGCACAGGCTAAGAAGTTCGGTTTTGGAGAATCAGTAACCATTCCTATGAAGTCGACTGCAAGTGTTTACCCAACTGGCATGGATGATGCCCAAACTGGCCTTTCATCATTTGGGCAGTTCGATGTTCGGGTCAGCCCATTACAAATAGTTATGGTTTCTGCTGCCATTGCTAATGACGGTATTCAGATGCAACCGTATTTAGTTGATCAAATATTTACATCTAACTTAACTCTGCTCCAAGAAACCAAACCCACAGAACTTAGAAGATCAATCAGCACAAGTACTGCAGAATCAGTTAAGAACATGATGATTGCAGCCGTTGCAACTGGGGTCAGCTCAAATGCAAGAATCCCAGGTGTAGTTGTTGCCGGTAAAACCGGCACTGCAGAAAATGGTGTTGGCCAACCATACACACTTTGGTTCACTGGATTTGCTCCAGCCAAGAATCCAAAAGTTGCTATTGCTGTAGTGATTGAAAACGGTGGTGGCTTTGGTCAATCCGGTCGGGGTAACTCCGTTGCTGCACCTATCGCTAAAAAAGTTATGCAGGCGGTGTTGGATAAATGAAACCAGAAGAAGGAAAACTCTACGGTGATCGCTACCGACTAGTTAAACGAATTGCAACCGGTGGCATGGGTGAAGTTTGGCAAGCTCAAGACGAAGTAATTCTGCGTCAGGTTGCAATCAAGATTCTAAAACAGCAATACATGGGTGATCCTGATTTTGTTGAAAGGTTTAGAACAGAAGCAAAACACGCAGCCATGATAAACCACGATGGCATCGCCAATGTCTATGACTACGGTGAAGATGACGGCAGCGCTTACCTAGTTATGGAACTAGTCCCAGGCGAATCACTTTCGTCCATTCTCGAAAGAGAAAAGACACTACCTGACCAGCAAGTTATTTCCATCATCGCTCAAACTGCGCTAGCCCTAGATGCTGCTCATCGAGAAGGTCTGGTCCACAGAGACATCAAGCCAGGCAACCTATTGATTTCCCCCGATGGGCAAGTGAAGATAACTGACTTCGGTATCGCTCGTGTTGCTAACCAGGTGTCCCTAACCCAGACGGGCCAGGTCATGGGAACTGTCCAATACCTAGCGCCTGAACAAGCCACCGGTAAACCTGCCAGTGCTTCCGGCGATATATATTCCCTTGGCATCGTCGCCTACGAAGCTCTTGCTGGGAAAAGGCCGTTTAAGGGTGAAACCCAAATGGCTATCGCCATGGCCCAGATCAACGAAACTCCTTCGCCGCTTCCTGAACACATCGATGCCAAACTGGCGAAATTAGTCATGGATTGCATGGCCAAAAAGCCTGATCAGCGACCTAGCTCTGCCCTAGCGCTAGCGGCTAGAGCGGAAGCTTTGCTATCAACTGCTCCAGGGGCAATCCCGATCAATGCGGTTATCCCACCAGCGACACTTGAGGTTAGTGACGAGACCACGGTTATTGACACCGATACCAAACCAACCGCACCGGTGCCAACCGTTTGGCCCTGGCTTGCCTTGATCATTATTCTCTTGAGCACTATTGCAGTGATAACTTGGGCAGGTTTAGTCGCACCTAAGCAGACCATTAGCCCAAGCCCATCCCCTTCGCAAACAGCTAGCCAAACTTCAACCCCAACACCCAGCAAAACTGAAGACACCGTAGTCATCTTGTTAAGCGATTACCAAGAGTTGGATGTCTCACTTGTTGTCCCACAACTAACCCAACTTGGTGTCCTCGTTGACCCGATAGCCGGATCAACGGTTCCTGCTGATGACCCTCGGGTATCTCAAGTCTATGAAATCGCACCACTGGGCACTGTGATCAAAGGAAGCACTGTTCAGGTTTACTACTACCAACAAGAACCAGACCCAAACACAGTTGTTAACTAACGGCTAAGTCTAAGTTTCAAAGCAAAGCACAAAGATAAACTTGAGGAAACCGCAAAACCCCGAATGGAGCTACCGATGAACGACTCAGCGCGTGTCATCGCTGGACGCTACGAATTAGGTCAGCTCATTGGTCGTGGTGGTATGGCTGAGGTTTACTCAGGCGTAGATACCCGACTCGGGAGAACTGTCGCTATCAAATTACTGAAAGCAGACCTTGCCGCTGACTCAAGTTTTGAGGCTAGATTTCGTCAGGAAGCGCAAGCATCTGCGCGGATGGCTCACCCAACAATCGTTAGAGTCTATGACGCGGGGGATGAGATCACCGTTGACAGCAATGGTGTTGAGCGTCACCTCCCATACATAGTCATGGAATTGGTGCGCGGCGACGTACTTAGAGATATTCTTCGTCAAAGAAAGCTAACCCAGCAAGAAGCAATTGCTTATGCAACTGGAGTACTAACTGCTCTTGAGTTCTCTCATGCCGCAGGTGTGATTCATAGAGATATCAAGCCTGCGAATGTCATGATCACGGAGGCCAACGCAATCAAGGTGATGGACTTTGGCATTGCCAGAGCAGTTAGTGATTCATCAGCAACCCTTGCGCAGACCAACGGGATCGTTGGCACAGCCCAATACTTCTCTCCTGAACAAGCTAGAGGTGAAACTGTTGATCACAGAACAGACCTTTACTCAACCGGCGTCTTGCTATATGAAATGCTTGTTGGTCGCCCACCGTTTACTGGAGATACCGCCGTCTCTGTCGCTTACCAACACGTAAGCGAAATAGCTCTCTCACCATCGGGAGTGAACCAAACTATCTCTCTAGCTATTGATTCTGTTGTCATGAAATCTCTAAGCAAGGAAAGAAATCAAAGATTCCAATCCGCTAGCGAATTCAGGTCTGCTTTGGCTGCTGCTGTTTTAGGTCAATCAGTTGCCCTTTGGTCGGATGACCTGCAGCCAGCAACAGCCCCAATGGAACCAATTGTCGAACCAGTAGTTGCGCCAGTATTGCCAACCGTTGACCCATTTGACGAATTGATTGCCGCCGCCAACGAGGAGGCAACGGCAGGGATTAACAAGCCAGTAGTGTCGGCAACTGACGAAACCGTTGCTATGGACTCTGCTGATGATGACGGTTTTAGCCAGTTGGGATTTGCTACCGGCCCGACCCAGGTAATCAACACAACTAAGACCAAGAGCAGTGGTGAGCCACCATCGGCAGCGTTAGTCTGGGGTTTCGGTAGCGGTATCTCAGTGTTGCTTTTAGGTCTGCTCGTTTGGCTCATTGCCAGTGGTGGGGCGATGTTTAACTTTGGCGGCACTAGCACTAACAAAATTTCCGTTGCCAACGTTGTTGGGAAAACTTATGACGAGGCGTACTCGACTCTTACTGGGCAAAACTTGTTAGTCGATAAGCAACTGCAGATGAGTGACACCGTTGAAAGTGGTTTAGTTATTTCAACTGATCCACCAGCGGGAGTGCAGGTTGGCGCTAAAACCACGGTTACTGTTTTGGTCTCAGCTGGTAAAGAGCAAGTGTTGATGCCAGATCTAACTGGGATGACTGAGGTGGATGCGCTAAGCGCACTCAATGCTGCAGGACTTACGCTTGGCACAATTACGCAATCTGATTCTCCAACCGTTGCACAGAACTTAGTTATCTCATCTGACCCATTGCCCAACACTTCGGTCTCAGCAAAGTCCGTGGTAAATCTTGTAATTTCAACCGGTACTGTAACCGTTCCAGATGTTGTGAATCTGGAATTGATTGATGCTAGCGCTCAGCTATCTGCGCCAACTGTTGGCTACATCGTGCAAACTGATTTAGCTTTTGATTGCACGGGAACCGCCGGCACGGCAGTTATCGCTCAGTCGATTCAGCCAGGTGTTCAGCCACAGGGTATGACAATAATTCTTACCCTTGAATGCATTGGCTAAAGATTTACCAACGGGTTTAGCCCTTTAGCTTTGGCGGCGGCACCTTTAAGCCCGATTGATTCCAGCCAGTTACCCAACATCTGATAACCGCCTTGAGTTAGAACTGACTCTGGGTGAAATTGAACTCCGTAGATTGGCAAACTCTTGTGCTGAAGCCCCATGATCACCCCACCCGCAGTTTTGCTAGTGATAATTAGATCTTCCGGTACTGTTCCAATAACAACGGCCAGGGAGTGATATCTGGTCGCTGTAAAAGGCTCAGGAACATCTTTGTATATCAGGCTGTCATCGTGATAAACCAAACTGGTTTTTCCGTGCATAAGTTCTTCGGCATTGGTAACGGTGGCCCCCATTGCTTCCGCGATGGCTTGATGCCCTAGGCAAACGCCGAATATAGGTTTACCCGTAGCAAGCGAGAGTTTGACCGTTGCGATGCTCAGGCCAGCGGCGGCTGGGGTGCCAGGTCCAGGGGATAGCAGTACAGCATCGTATTTGGCTAATAGGTCAGGTAACTGGCTCTCCGGCACCACATCGTTGCGAAGCACCTCAGTCTCCGCTCCCAGCTGCTGAAGATACCCGTTCAGGGTATAGACGAAGGAGTCATAGTTATCTAAAACGAGGATCTTGACCATTAGGTTTTAAAGCCTAACTTGTTAGGGGTAGCGGCGTATTAGAATTACACCATGTCTGAAAACGAACAGAAACCAACTAACCTACGTAAGCGTCCAGCCAAGCCTGAGGTGCCTGACTCCGTCAAGGTATCCAAGAAATCAGACGGGGCTAACCCTGCCTGGTTCTTACCAGTGACCCTAAGCCTGATGATTGTTGGTCTCGTCTGGATCATGGTTTACTACATCAGCCAGACTCAATACCCGTTGGCTAGCCTAGGCGCTGGCAACATTATCGTTGGTTTTGGTTTGATGATGGTCGGCTTTGGCTTCCTTACTCGCTGGAAGTAATTAGCCAATAGGCAAAATAGAATTGCCGTAGACCCAAGCTCCAACAAGAATTACAACAATTCCAACTAGTAACCCAATTTGAATTGACTGCTGCTCGCGTCTTCTTGTTCTAGATAAAACAAAAGCCACTGCAGCGCCAACAGCCAAACCGCCGACATGAGATTGCCAGGCGATGCCAGGTAAGAAACCTAGGAATAAGTTAATACCAATCAAGACATACATCTGACTGGCATCTAGTTTTAGTGCACGCAGTAAGACAAGATATGCACCCATCAAACCAAAGACCGCACCGCTGGCACCAACCACGCTGATACCAAAATCAGCTAGGAGCAGTACACCGACTCCTCCACCGAATGCTGATAGCAAATACAAAGCTATAAAGCGAAGCTTTCCTACCATCGGTTCAATGATGGTTCCTAACACGTAAAGCGAATACATGTTGAAAAGAATGTGAGTGATCTGATCGGTACTGTGAGCGAAACTCGAAGTTAGAACTCGAAGTATCGAACCATATTCACTATCTTGTAGATACTTTGCATACAGCAGTTGATCAATTAGGTCAGGCATTAGTTGTTCTGCGATGTATACGAGAACGTTAATGACAATTAGAACAATGGTGACCGGCGCTGCCTGTAAAGGTGACTTAGCAAAACTTGGCCGATGAATCTTTACTCTATCTTTGCCATCTTCTGGACACAGAAAACCTATTGCTCCCGGACTCGCGCAATCAACGCAGATGTATTTTTCACACCGTTGACAAGACACCCCGGTCTCACGATCGGGGTGTTTGTAACAGGTTGTGGTTTGACTCACTTAGTTATGCAACGGCTTCGACAGAGACGGATTCAATAACTACATCAGCTTTTGGTTTGTCATTGGCCCCAGTTTCAACTGCGACAATTGCCTCCACTACATTTTTTGAATCTTCATCGGCTACTTCACCAAATACGGTGTGCTTGCCATAAAGCCATCCGGTTGGAGCAACGGTAATGAAGAACTGTGAACCGTTGGTGCCGGGCCCTGCGTTAGCCATGGCTAGTTTGTATGAATCGTTGAAGTTTTGATCAGAAATCTCATCCCCGAAGTTATAACCTGGCCCACCCATACCGGTGCCGGTTGGGTCTCCGCCCTGGATCATGAAGCCTGGGATTATGCGGTGAAAGATTACTCCGTTGTATAGCGGGATACCGGCATTCTTAGCCCCAGTCTTAGGGTGAATCCACTCTTTTGAGCCGTCAGCTAGGCCAACGAAGTTCTCAACAGTCTTAGGCGCGTGGTTGCCAAACAGGTTGACCTTTATGGCTCCGCGGTTGGTATGAAGGGTTGCAACGTGTGTATGTATAGTCATGCCTCTATTCTCGCATAATAAGAAATCACCCCAAAAACGACAATTTCCCGCTAAATGTCAGACGGGGGTCATAAAATGTTTGACATGTTCCCCAACGGGGATATAGACCACCTAACAAACAGGGGGACGGCTTGAAGATTGAAATACTAGCTATGAAGGGGCCAACTATTCCGGCCTTTGAACTACGGGAGCCTGGTGTTCTTAGGGTTATTTTGCAGATGGGTACACCAAAAGAATCAATCTCTGCCGCTTGCGAGGGCATTTTGCACGAACAGGTCCTGAGCAGAGTGATCAGACTCTGGGCGTTAAACGACTGCGAGCGGGACTTCCTAGAACAAGGAAGACACTTGCTTATTTCCGAGAGCGAGTAGGTTTGGCTGGCCAACCTAGTGCGCCGACAGCCTTTAGGAGCTCCTCAGGAGACACCTTTAGCTCTTTACACAACTTGCCAATAGTCCCTGAAGGAATCTCACGTTCTAGGTGGAAATAGCGGCTCAGGCTAGATTTCTGCATGCCTGTTGTGATTGCAAACTGGTTTAGAGACTTATATCCCTGTTTCTCATACTTTGAGACAAACCAGTTCCATGCCGATTCGATGTGTTCGGGTTGCTGCTTAGTTACCATACTTTTAAAACTACCTGACTTTGATCAAGCCCCATGCGATTGCATCCATAACCGATGTTATCTGGTTAAACGGGAACACGCTTACACGCTGTGGAGAACTGTAGTCGCGTGTTTTATCTTCTAGTTGATCTCCCCGAAACCTTCAAACTCGTGAATCCTGACGTACTCAACTAGGAGTTTGCTACTTGATGGGAGATCTGCTGCCAAAGGGCCGCCTAGGTTTCCACCAACTGCAAGGTTTAGAAGAAGGTAATACGGGTGTTCATAGACCCACTGGTTAGGAGCAACGCTTTCTGGAGTCGCTTGAAAGTATTGCTGGTCATCAACAAACCAGGTGATCTCGTTCGGCTTCCAGGTAATTGAGAATTCGTGCCAATCATCTGAAAGCGGAGTATCGGTAGTGAGTTGCCCACCACAACCACTGTCTCCTGAATAGCCAGGACCATGCAGAGTCCCTAGAGCTTCAAGGGGTTTCTTACCAACCCACTCCATGATGTCGATTTCACCAGCTAGTGGCCAACCTTGAACATCCATCGGCTCACCCAGCATCCAGAAAGCTGGCCAGAGACCCACTCCTGCCGGCACTTTTGCTCGAATAGAGATTCGACCGTATTTGACATGCATTTTATTTTTGGTAACTAGACGAGCGCTTGTCCACTGGACCGGGCCATAGTAAGCATCCCCTTGAGAGCCATCGGTTACCTGTTTAGCTTCTATTTCTAAGCTGTGACCATTAGTAAAGGCATTCTGCTCTGTGTAAACCTGTAATTCGTTATTGCCCCAACCTGGGATCCCGTGGCTAGTGCCGTCCCCTAGATCTCTTCCCCATACTTCAGGGTCAGGTGCTGTTCCTGCTACCTGGTTGAATTCTTGGGACCATAGCAATCTCGGTTCAGTCATGACGTCTCTCTATTCTGGGGATATTCCCAGCCTACCGACATCCAGTTGTGGCTGATTCAGGAGTAGTCTGAAAACAATCAACTCAAGGAGATTCTTATGAAACTACAAAAGTTCCTAATTATTGGAATGCTGGCTGCAGCCTTCTCCGGTTTATCTGTTGGCGCATCACAAGCACTTTCTTGCGCCGAAGGTTTCGAGCCTAAAGATGGCGGAATGGTCGAATGCGTCTCAATAGATTCAAGTGCATACACAGCTATTGATGGTGAAGACGTTTACCCAGAAGTAGCTGCTTACTCAGAAGAACCTCCAACTGTTGATGAGAATAACTGTTGGACTAGCACAGATTCAGAGGGCAATGAGTCCTACGTTTGTTCAAGAAGTGCTGTCCCACTTCCGGGCAGCGATTTTCAGGATGGTTCTGGGGTTGACTGCACAACAACTGTAGATGAGACCGGTTCCGAGCTCACTGCCTGCCCTGACGTCATGTACAGCAGTGGCCAAGTAGACGAAAATGGGGTTCCAATCATGGAAAAGAGAGACATCGATCTGATTTCAGCGAATGGTTTAGCTGGGCCTAAGGCTCAAGACAGCTCAAACCTTCTTGCGGCCCTAGGTGTACTTGTTGCAGCTGCTGGCGCATTCGGAATTGGCCTAAGCAAGCAGCGTGCTGTCAAAAAATAAATACTTCGAACTAGTAACGACCCCGGTTCTTTTGGACTGGGGTTGTTATTTTTAACTGATGGCTAAAAACACAGATGTAATTAAGCAACCGGGATTTCTAGCTCTTTGGATAGGGCAGTCCGTTTCAGTTGTTGGGTCTCAAATAACTGGTTTAGCAATACCGGTTCTAGCAGTCACATATCTGGCCGCCAATGAATTCCAGATGGGGCTTCTGCATGCTGCCGACACTTCTGCGTTTTTAGTATTTGGGTTACTCGCTGGTGCCCTCGTTGATCGCTGGATCAAACGACGGGTAATGCTTATTGCAGACCTAGTGCGCATGGTCTCTGTAGCAGTAATCCCGCTTCTCTGGGTGTTGGGTGTACTGAATGTGTATCACCTAATGATTGTTGGAGCGGTGCTGAGCATCGCAACAGTGTTCTTTGATGTTTCATACCAAAGCTATATCCCAATCCTGTTACCTAAGGAATACATCGGTGTCGGTAATGCACGTTTAGAGATATCGGGACAGCTTTCAGGTATAGCTGGTCCTGGAATTGTTGGAACACTGCTGACCTTCTTCAAAGCACCGCTGCTGCTTGGCATAGACGCGATTTCTTTCTTGGTCTCTGCTATCTCTCTTTGGTTTATAAGAGATCGCGAACAACCAAAACCGAAGACGGAAAGAAAACCCATAGCGAAAGAAATTGGTGAGGGGCTTAGATTCGTTTGGGGCCAGAGACTTATTCGAGCAATCTCTTTTACTACATCTACTTCAAACATGTTCAGCACCATTGTCGGAACTATGTTTGCGTTGTATTTATTAAAACCAGAGTTTCTGAACCTTGGCACCGCCGGATTCGGAGTTCTGATGTCGATTGGTTCTATCGGTGGTTTGCTAGGTGCAACTGTTACCCCGAAACTAATCAAACTTGTTGGTGAGGGGCCCCTGATTGTTCTATCTGCAGTTGTCACTGGCTTGGTCCAGTTCCTAATCCCCCTTGCTTGGTATGTCCCCCGCGAGTACTCAATCGTTCTTTTAGCTGGTCAGGCCTTCTTTACATCGTTTCTAGCCTTGACCTATAACATCACGCAGGTAACCGCTAGGCAGCGATTATGCCCAGAGCATCTCTTAGGCAGGATGAATGCCTCGATCAGGTTTATGGTCTGGGGGTCAATGCCAATAGGCGCTCTGATTGCTGGCGTGCTCGGAACATTTTTTGGGCTAATTACAACTATCTGGATTGGCGTCATACTCGGGCTTTTTAGCGCTTGCTTTGTGCTTTTCTCACCGCTTAGAACTATGCGGGCTATGCCAGATGAACCAGAAGCATACTAATCCTTGTGTCATCGAATAACGGTTTGCCTTAGATGCCAGCCGCAAAAGTACTGCAGAGTAGATTGGACTGGTGTCCAATAACTCGTCGTTGCGTTCTTTCAAACATCGCAACTTTCGGATACTTTACCCAGCCAACGCTCTCTCAAATATCGGCACCTGGACACAGCGAGTCGCTCAAGACTGGCTCGTTCTAGAGCTCACCGATAACGACGCCACCACTCTTGGTTTGGTAACAGCTCTCCAATTCTTACCTGCTATGTTGTTATCTCTTTACGGTGGTTTACTTGCCGATCGTTTTAGTAAAAGAAAGTTGTTACTTCTTACCAACTTAGGTGCGGGCTTAGCTTCGGTTTTTCTTGGGCTTCTTGTAATTAGTGATTCTGTTGAACTTTGGCATGTTTATGCTTTGGCACTACTGCTAGGAATATTTACCGCAATCGACTCACCTATCAGAGTTAGCTTCACCAGTGAGCTCGTCGGCAAGGAAGATCTAGCGAACGCCGTGAGTTTAAACTCTGCTAACTTTAACGCCGGCAGGCTCATCGGCCCCGCACTCAGTGGGTTTCTGATTTACCAATACGGCACCGGCCCTTCTTTTCTAATAAACACGGCAACATACGCGGTGATGGTTGTAACGCTTCTTGTAATTCGAGATACAGATCTACACATCACCGCTAAGCCGAATCGAGAAAATAAACTTAAAGAGGCGTTCGAATATGTTTTGAGTCGTAAAGACTTGATGTTGGTAATGCTCACAGTTTTCTTCACGACCACTTTTGGTTTGAACTTTCAAATTTTCATAGCCCTAATGGCAACCCGTGAATTCAACATGACATCCAAAGAATTCGGAATCTTGGGAAGCATTCTTGCTGTCGGATCACTCTCAGGCGCAGTGATAGCTGCCCGTCTAGAGAAACATAGAACTACACAAAACATCCTTACTGGTGCTTGTATCTTTGGCATACTCCTGATTGCGACTGCGTATCTTCCGACTTATTGGTTATATGCGGCTGCACTTCCGCTCCTCGGTGCAACGGTATTGTTGACCCTCATATCCGCAAACACCTATGTCCAAAGTAATACCGATAGCGCGGTCAGAGGCAGGGTCATGGGAATCTATCTAATGATTTTTATGGGAGGAACCCCGATAGGTTCACCACTGATCGGATACACAGCGTCACTCATTGGGATTAGAGCCACAATACTGCTTTGCGGTGTTGTTGTGCTGGCAGCCGCATTGATACTGCGAGCTATATTTAGAGACTCAGTGAATAGGGTTCTTCAGGAGCCTAAGTAGTTCTCTGCTACTCCTCACCGATTCTGATCAGTTCTGCATCAACCGAGTTTTGGAGTAGTTGCAGATCAGAACCCGTGATGGGCCCATACTCAAAGGCCCGATCATAGGCAGGGTTTTCTGCTTTCGTGGAGGCGAAGTGCCCGTCTTTGACTGTGAAGATGTTGCTCTCTAGAACACCGGCTGCTTCAAAAGGAACATGCTGTGTCCAGGTGTATGTTCCATCGTCGTTGAGTTTGATGCTGTGTTCATAATCCCCGCTGTTGTCGTGATTAGCTTCTTTCTGCATAGAGACTAGGTAGCTAGGACCGCAAACAGATAACTCATATTCATAAATAACTGTTGCAACGTTCTTGTTGTCAATCCAAATCGCACTGTAGTTTTTGTATGCGTGCTTTTTAGCAAGGACTAATACTCTAGATGGTGCATCGTTGGTGAGTTTCTCCAAGATGTCATGCTTCTGCGCTCGCTTGCAAGAATCCTCGGCAATCTTGAGGAACTCCGCTTCAACTATTGTCTGCGACTTAGTCGATGTGCAGCCCGATACCAATAAAGGCGCAAGTAGAGTTGCCGAAATGATTAGTGTCTTACTCAACATGTTCATGTCTATCCTCAATGGCATCTTGATTAGCTAGTTAACTAAATGTTTTTGTATTTTTTCGTGCTAGGTCTTTAGCTAAAGTCTTATTAGTACCCATAGTATTCAATGAAGAAGTTCGCTACGTCCCCCTCAAATTCGGTGTATCCGACTTCTGTAAAGAACTGGTTATCATCAGTGGAGTATTGAGATATAAGCCCGTCAGTAACGTCGTAGTTGAGTGACTCTAGGTTAGCTCCACCGTGATGCTGCGACCAAACGTATCTGAATGGGGACACCTTGACAACACTGTGTTCTAACAAGGGGGCATTAGGGTCATCTACATACGCTGCTTGTTGCTCCAAAAGACAAGGATCGAACAGCCTGGGAAGAAACTCGGTGTATCTGTTGGCGATGCGATCTCCTAGGGGACCGTCAGTGAATGAATTCTCTGGGTTTAGTAAATCTTCACCAGGTCTGAAGTAGGTTGCCTCCGAGGCAGACGCTCCTGAGTCCACGACGACTAGAGACTTAGTTTGCGTCTGCGCACAACTAGCTAGAGCGATTTGTAGGAATTCTTCTTCCAGCTCATTGTTAGCCAGAAGTATCTCGCTTTCATACGGATCTGTCGGTGTCTCCGTCGGTGTCTCCGTCGGTGTCTC
>JAEMTJ010000009.1:29523-34019 GCA_016462375.1 Rhodoluna sp.
GTCGGTGTCTCCGTCGGTGTCTCCGTCGGTGTCTCTGTTGATACCGGCGTTCCCGTTGGACTTGCGCAACCGGACACCCCCAGTGTGAGAAGACTAAAAATTACTAAACCGATGTACCTGTTTCGTGCCACGCAATTCCCCTAACTACTCTTAGCGGAATTATCGCACAGGTTCTAAAATTTTTAGTTGCACTTAAAGAGAAAGAGGACCAACCATTTCTGGCTGATCCTCTCCCACTTGAGTGGAGACTAGGGGGGTCGAACCCCTGACCCCCTGCTTGCAAAGCAGGTGCTCTACCAACTGAGCTAAGTCCCCATTCGGAAGCCCACTCGGTTGAGAGTGCTTCCTGGTGGGCCTAGGAGGACTTGAACCTCCGACCTCTTCATTATCAGTGAAGCGCTCTAACCACCTGAGCTATAGGCCCGTAGAGCAGACTTAACCTTATCCGATATAGAGCCAAGGCTCAAACTGAAGAAATTATTGCTGGTTGTTATTGGTGAAACCGACTGAAACTCCGCCAATGATGCGGGCAACGATGTTGAAAATCGCAGCCCAAACTCCGGCCAGTACGGTGCCAACCAGAATCATGAATACAGCGATGCTCAGTGCAACAGAGAGCACTGCGGGTAGTGTGACCTCGATGGTCAGGTAAGTCTTTAGAAGATTGCCAAAACCAGCAACATTCATAATCAAGAAGACACCGGTTAGTGTGATAACTAGCCCAATGCCCAGAGCAACGCTTAGAACAAAGGCAAAGCGAACCGCGGACCAGAAGTTGATCTTTACCAGCTTTAGGTTAACTGGCTTGGCAGCAGCAGAATCGCTTCTTGTTCCCTTGCGAGAAAATATGCTCATTTACTCTCCTTGCTCTTCTTCAACAGCCTCAACAGTGCCTGTTTCCGTTCCCTCTAGGTTACGTTCACTGTTCTTAGCCAACCCTAGTACTGAATCATCATCCTCGAAACGGGCAAACACCACGCCCATTGTGTCTCGGCCTCTGGCTGGGACTTCACTTACGGCTGATCTCACGACTTTACCGCTAGCTAACACGATTAGAACTTCATCTTCTTCCTCAACAATGAGAGCTCCGACTATATCTCCTCGCTTTTGTTCCAGCTTGGCCACCTTTATACCGATACCACCGCGGTTCTGAATTCGATACTGTTCAACCCCTGTGCGCTTAGCAAAACCACCTTCGGTAACAACGAAGACGAAACCCTTGTCACTAATCACATCTGCTGAGAGCAGGTGGTCATCCTTACGGAAGTGCATACCAATGTTTCCGCTAGTGTCTCGACCCATTGGTCTTAATGATTCATCCCCAGCAGAGAACCTGATTGACATTCCCTTACTAGATACAAGCAGTAGATCATCGGTTTGATTAACCAAGAGTGCTGAAACAACTTCATCTTCTTCACGAAGTTTGATAGCGATTACTCCACCGCTACGAGAAGTGTCATACGCTTCCAAGTTGGTTTTCTTGACAAGCCCAGATTTGGTCGCAATCACTAAGAACTGTGCTTGCTGGTAATCACGAATGTCTAGGACCTGGGCAATTTTCTCATCTGGTTGTAACGCTAAGAGGTTGGCTACGTGCTGACCTTTTGCATCTCTTCCAGCTTCTTGAACTTCGTAAGCTTTGGTTCTATAAACTCTTCCCTTATTTGTGAAGAAGAGTAAATAGTGGTGAGTGGTTGTTACAAAGAAATGTTCTACAACATCGTCCGCTCTAAGGTTTGCACCTTTCACACCTTTACCGCCACGGTGCTGTGACCGGTAGTTATCGCTCTTGGTGCGCTTAATGTATCCACCACGAGTAATGGTAATAACCATTTCCTCTTCTGGAATTAAATCAAGATCGGTAACACCGTCTTCGCCAGGAAGAATAACTGTTCTTCTGTCATCACCGTGACGACGAACAACTTCCTCTAGCTCTTCAGCAACAATGGTGCGCTGTCTCTGTGGATCAGCAATAATCGCCTGATATTCAACGATTAGGGCCTCTAGCTCAGCAGCCTCATCAATAATTTTCTGACGTTCCAAAGCAGCAAGCTGCCTTAGCTGCATGTTCAAAATCGCTCTTGCTTGTAGATCATCAATCTCAAGAAGTTGCATCAAACCTTCACGAGCATCATCAGCAGTTGCGCTCGCTCGGATCAACTTAATTACTTCGTCAAGGGCATCGAGTGCCTTTAAGTAACCACGAAGGATATGCGCTCGTTCTTCTGCCTTACGCAAACGGAACTGTGTCCGACGAACAATGACTTCAATCTGGTGTGTAATCCAGTGTGTGATGAAACCATCGAGGCTTAGAGTTCTTGGCACACCGTCAACCAGTGCCAACATGTTCGCACTGAAGTTTTCTTGCAGTGGAGTGAACTTGTATAGGTTGTTTAGAACGACCTGAGCAACAGCGTCTTTCTTTAGAACAATTACTAGACGCTGGCCAGTTCTACCCGACGTCTCATCGCGGATATCTGCAACACCTTGCAAACGTCCCTCTTTAACTAGCTCTGCGATCTTTAGAGCAAGGTTGTCTGGGTTTACCTGATATGGAAGTTCAGTTACCACTAGACACGTTCTGTTTTGCAATTCCTCAACATTTACGATTGCTCGCATGGTGATAGAACCACGACCGGTGCGATAAGCATCCTTGATTCCTTGAGAACCAAGAATGGTTGCCGCAGTTGGGAAATCTGGTCCCTTGATTCGCTGCATCAAAGCTTCTAGCAGTTCTTCCTTAGATGCATCTGGATTCTCTAGAGCCCACAGTGCACCCGTTGCAACTTCACGAAGGTTGTGCGGTGGGATGTTGGTTGCCATCGCTACTGCGATGCCGATAGATCCGTTAATTAGAAGGTTAGGGATGCGACTGGGTAGAACTGTTGGTTCCTGTGTTCTGCCGTCGTAGTTGTCTTGGAAGTTGACAGTATCTTCGTCGATGTCTCTAACCATTTCAAGAGCTAGTTGCGCCATCCGGCACTCTGTATAACGAGGAGCAGCAGCGCCATCGTTACCAGGAGAACCGAAGTTGCCCTGCCCGCTAACTAGCGGATACCTAAGGTTCCACTCTTGGACTAGACGCACCAAAGTGTCATAGATAGCACCATCACCATGAGGGTGATACTGCCCCATAACATCTCCAACAACACGTGAGCACTTGCTGAATTGCTTGTCTGGGCGGTAACCACCGTCATACATCGCGTAAATAACTCTCCGGTGAACTGGCTTTAAGCCGTCTCTAACATCTGGAAGAGCACGCCCTACGATAACGCTCATCGCGTAGTCGAGGTATGACCGTTGCATTTCAACGGTTAGGTCGATCTGTTCGACTCTGTCTACTATTGGTTCGTTGTTATCTGTCATAGTTTTACCTCGTCCTAGATGTCTAGGAAGCGAACATCCTTTGCATTCTGTTGGATGAAGGTACGACGAAGTTCAACATCGTCACCCATCAAAGTCGAAAATATTTCATCTGCACGAGCGGCATCATCAAGGGTTACCTGTAATAAAGTTCTACGAGCTGGATCCATGGTGGTTGCCCAAAGCTCGTCGTAGTCCATTTCACCAAGACCCTTATAGCGCTGAATAGAGTTCTCTTTCGGAATCTTCCTACCGGCCGCTTGACCTGATGCAAGTTTTTCATCACGTTCTTGATCACTATAAACATATTCGTGTTCTGCGTTAGACCACTTAATTCGATACAACGGTGGCTGAGCTAGATAAACATAGCCATACTCAATTAACGGCTTCATGTATCTGAAGAGAAGGGTTAGCAACAGAGTTCTAATGTGCTGGCCATCAACATCGGCGTCAGCCATCAAGACACACTTGTGATATCTGATCTTGTTGATGTCGAACTCTTCACCGTAACCAGTTCCGAAAGCTGTGATCAAAGCTTGAACTTCGCTGTTAGCCATTGCCTTATCAAGACGAGCCTTTTCAACATTCAAAACTTTTCCACGCAGAGGAAGAATTGCTTGAGTTTCAGGGTCACGACCACGCATTGCTGACCCACCGGCTGAGTCACCCTCAACTATGTAGATTTCGCTAAGTCTTGGATCTCTACTTGAACAGTCACGAAGTTTTCCTGGCATTCCCGTTGACTCAAGAAGACCCTTACGACGAGTTGCTTCTCTAGCCTTACGCGCGGCAAGTCTGGCAGCAGAGGCCTGTATCGCTTTGCGACAAATGTCTTTAGCTGCGACGGGATTTCTACCAAACCAATCAGAGAGCATTTCATTAGTTACTTTTTGCACGAAAGCTTTTGCTTCAGTGTTACCAAGTTTTGTTTTAGTTTGACCTTCGAATTGTGGCTCGCTCATCTTGATCGAAATGACCGCCGTTAGGCCTTCACGAACATCGTCACCAGTAAGGTTCTCGTCTTTTTCTTTTAGTAATCCTTTTTCACGAGAATATTTATTCAACAGAGAGGTGAGTGCAGTTCTAAAACCTTCTTCGTGTGTTCCACCCTCGTGGGTGTTAATAGTGTTTGC
>JAEMTJ010000040.1 GCA_016462375.1 Rhodoluna sp.
CTAAGAATGGGTGGGCTGTCTGTTCGAAGAGAGTTGTCAACGCTTCAGCATTGGTTGAAAAGCCAGTCTTAACCTTTGAAGTCCCCTTCATGCCAAGGTCTTCAAATAGGACCGTCTGCAGTTGCTTAGGCGAAGCGAGGTTGATTTCTTTGCCAATGATCGCGTAACAGGATCTTGCTATCTCTGTTATTTCAGCATCGAGTTCGCGAATCATGCCTTCGAGAGTTAACACGTCCAGGGTGATGCCAGCGGTTTCCATTCTCGCTAAAGTGTGGCTGCTGGCTAGCTCAACATCTTTGTAGACGTCCGTCTGCTTTGACTCTGTCAGGTGAGCTCCAATTGCGTCCTCTAATTGGTATATGTGCCAAGCCAGCTCAGATGCGCTTGGAAGCGTAGCGCCGATGTCGTCTGAAGGTGCCGAGACTACTATTCCTAAGTACTCCTCAACTATTGACTCAATCGAATAACCTTTTCGCAGTGGGTTATCAACGTAAGCAGCAAGCAGCGGATCAGCCACTACACCATTGACTGAAAGCCCAATCTCCACTAATGATCGTTCCGTGTTTTTAGAATCGTAAACAATCTTCTCTGTGGTTGAGGCCAGAAAATCGGAGACCTCTTTGTTGATTTCTTTTCCAGAGAGGGTTATTCGCCCGTTGGATGCCGCAATCCCGATTTCTAGTAAAGACTTAACCCCCTCTTCTTCAAATCTTAGGTAAACGGCAACTGCTTGCTTGCTGAGAGCCATTGTTCTAAGGTCAACCGAATTCTCGGCCAGTAATTCGATTACTGGCTTTGAAGCCTTGGTGACTATGGCTGGAGTTTGTTCTGCCTCCAAATCAGAGACTGTTGCTTGCACACCTGTAGTGCCACGTGCTTTTAGGACACGCTCTAGGAGTGAGCGAAATTGCAGCTTCGCGAAGGTTTCACGCACCTTATCTTCCTCGACAGGCTTTAACACAAAAGCATCAAAGCTATATCCGATATCCAAATCCCTTACCAAGTGGTTCAATCTTCGGTTGCGAACAGCTAGCCCTTGATGCTCTCTTAGGCTCTCACCAACCTTGCCTGGAATATCTTCAGCAGCTTTCAACACGCCTTCCAAGTCTCCATATTGAACTAACCACTTTGCTGCTGTCTTAGGTCCAACGCCCGGCACACCAGGTAAGTTATCCGAAGTTTCACCGACCAGCGCCGCCAAATCTGGGTATTGCTTGGCGTGAATCCCGTATCTTTCAACTACTGCTGCATCGTTCATTCGGTTCAGGTTCATGACACCCTTGACGGGATACAAAATAGTGACATCCTCTTGGATTAGTTGGAACGTATCTCGATCGCCAGAAACAATCAGTACTCGATAGCCGGCTGCTGCACCTTGGTCAGCGAGGCTGGCGATGATGTCATCGGCTTCGTAGTTAACCTTGGTGAGAGTGATGATGCCCATAGCCTGGAGCGCTTCTTCGAGTAATTCAGTTTGTCCAATAAATTCAGGAGGAGTTTCACCTCTGGTCCCTTTGTATTCAGGATATTCATCTGTTCTAAATGAAGACCTAGATAGATCAAAAGCAACTGCCAGATGGGTTGGTTTCTCGTTCTGAAGGATGTTGAGCATCATCGAAATGAACCCATGGACGGCATTGGTGTGTTGACCACTTGGAATCCTGAAAGAGTCTGGGCTGAGTGCGTAAAAAGCCCTAAATGCCAATGAATGACCATCAATAAGCAGAAGGGTAGGCTTGGACATGTCCTAAGCCTAACTTGGACATTCCGTATCGAAAGCCAAGCAACAGCGAGGAAACTTCATGGCAGAACACACTCCCGAAGAGATCATGGCCTGGGTAAATGACCGAGGCTTGGGTGAATTAGCCGAAAAAATGGGCATAGAAATACTTGCACTCACCGCGGCATCAGGAGTAGCGACTATGCCTGCAGAAGGCAACCGTCAACCCCTGGGGCTTGTTCACGGCGGGGCTTATGTTGTTTTAGCTGAGACCCTTGGCAGTATGTGTGCCAATCTAGCTGCAGGTCCCGGTCGTCACGCCGTTGGAATTGAGATTAGCGCTTCACATTCGAAAAGTGCTAAAGACGGAATTGTGACCGCTACCGCGAAAGCAGTAAGCATTGGTAAAAATCTAACTACCCACGAGATTGCTGTTGAAGACGATACGGGCAACCGACTGTCAACAATCAGAATTACTAACTTTCTAAGAGAAAACAGAGACTAATCGGCTTTGTCAGTTAACTGCTCAATAACCGTTAGCGCAACCTGCTTCATACTCAATCTTCTATCCATTGAAGCTTTTTGAATCCATCTAAATGCTTCAGGCTCGTTTAGCTTCATTTTCTCGGTGAGTAATCCCTTTGCCCTGTCGACAAGTTTTCTTGTTTCAAGTTTTTCTTGGGCGTCCTCGATTGCTTGCGCTGCTTCAGCCATTCGTGAATGCAAACTGAGAGCGATCCGGAGTGCTGGAAGCAGGTTGCTCGGATTAAATGGTTTGACTACGTAGCTGTAAACCCCAGCTGCGCTAGCTCTATCTACAAGGTCAGGTGAGCTGAAGGCAGTGAGTAAGACAACAGGGATGTTCAGCAGTGACACTGCCTCGGCAGCTTGCAGGCCATCAGTGCCAGGCATCTTGATGTCAGTCAGCAGAAGATCGGGTTTGAGCTCTATAGCCAACTCAATTGCGCGAGCGCCATCCCCTGCCTCGCCAACTACATCAAAGCCACCTTCGGTTAGTGTTTGTACGATGTCAAGACGAATAATAGCTTCGTCTTCAGCGACAACAACCCTAGGTCGTCCCTCGCTTTTGGTTTCCATAGCATTACCATAATGGGGCAACCTAGGTATTCTGGGATGGTTTAGACTTTTCCTTATTGCCGAAGTGGCGAAATGGCAGACGCGGAGCACTCAAAATGCTTTGCCGAAAGGCGTGTGGGTTCGACTCCCACCTTCGGCACCAAGTAAAAACCCCCGAATGATCGGGGGTTTTCTACTATTTGGCGTAAGCCGGAGCTGCTCCATTTATTGCATCGCCAACTCGATGAACTCGTAGCGAGTTAGTTGATCCTGGGATACCCGGAGGTGTACCTGCCACTACAACAACTTCGTCGCCAATCTTGGCAATGTTCTTACCCAACAAGATCTCGTCCACCTGATGCATCATGTCGTCCGTATGCTTAACCTTTTCAACTAGGTAAACATCCGCTCCCCACACGATTGAAAGCCTTCTACGAGTCTCCTCATTTGGCGTGAACGCAATTGTTGGTATCTCGTGACGCAGTCGTGAAACTCTTCTTAGTGAGTCACCACTTTCGGTGAAGACACAGATGAACTTTGAACCCAGGAGGTCTGCGATTTCGGCTGCAGCTAAGGTGACGGCTCCACCGTGGGTATGTGGTTTAGTTCCAAGAGGAGGAATGCGACTTAGCCCATTTTCTTCAGTTGATTTGATGATGCTGGCCATAGCCTCAACAGTTTCAACTGGAAATTCTCCTACCGAAGTCTCACCGGAGAGCATGAGACAGTCAGCTCCGTCTAGTACTGCGTTAGCAACATCGCTTGCTTCTGCTCTCGTAGGACGAGATGCAGTAATCATAGACTCAAGCATTTGCGTAGCAACTATCACTGGCTTGGCCCAACGACGTGAAAGTTCAATTGCGCGCTTCTGCACTAGTGGAACTTGCCAGAATGGAAGTTCGACACCTAAATCACCACGAGCCACCATTACAGCATCAAAAGCATCAATAATTTCTTCGAGGGCTTCAACAGCCTGTGGCTTCTCAATTTTTGCGATGACTGGAAGGAATTTGCCCTCTTCACGCATGATTTCATGAACTCGAACAATGTCGGAAGCATTTCGCACAAACGATAGTGCGACCATGTCGACACCGAGACGAATGCCCCAACGAAGGTCATCTTCGTCCTTCTCACTTAGCGCAGGAACGTTGACGGCAACGCCAGGCAGATTGATTCCCTTGTTGTTGCTAACAGGTCCTGCAACTTCCACGACCGTTGTAACAGTGCGGTCATCGACAGCTGTTGCCCGAAGGCCCACCTTGCCGTCATCGATGAGAAGAACATCCCCGATCTTTACGTCCCCAGGTAGGCCCTTGTGGGTGGTCGAACAGATGTTCACATCTCCCTGAATGTCATCAATAGTTATCTTGAAAGTTGCACCTTTTACAAGTTGCACTGGGCCATCAGTAAATCTACCCAAGCGAATCTTCGGTCCCTGAAGGTCTACGAAGATCCCAACTGGCTTACCCAAATCTTCAGCAACCTTGCGCACAGTCTGATAGATGCCTTCGTGTACCTCATGGCTACCATGACTTAGGTTCATTCTCGCGACATCGACACCTGCTTCGATAATTGCTTTGATTGACTCATAGGTCGAAACTGCTGGGCCTAGGGTTGCGACGATTTTTGCGCGTCTCATATTTTCCTTTGTGTGACTTTCGTTTATCAGCCTACCGATTGGTTAGGCGTGAATTCCTCTATCTGATGCTTTTACCGGTGCTGGGAGTGAAGTGGTTCCTTCTAAGTACTTATCGATTGCAGCAGCAGCTGCTCTTCCCTCGGCAATTGCCCAAACAATCAGTGATTGGCCACGACCGGCGTCCCCTGCTACGAACATTCCGTCGATGTTGGTCGAATAGTCATCAGCACGATCTAGGTTGGTCTTTGAATCGGTGTTTAGTTTGTCATTACCGATGGCAATTTCACTCTCTGGTCCAGTAAAACCAAGTGCTATGAGAATTAGATCTGCAGGAATCACTTTCTCGGTTCCTGGCTTCGGCCGTCTTGCACCTTCAACGAATTCAGTTTCAGCAACTTCGATTCCGGTAACCTTGCCATCTTCAGCCAAAAAACGAACTGTGTTAGCAAGATACTTGCGCTCACCGAATTCCTCATGTGCACTTGCAACTTCAAAAAGGTTAGGGAATGTTGGCCATGGTTGGTCGGATCTTCGTTCAGCAGGTGGTTGTGTTCCAATGGCAAGTGTTGTAACGGATAAAGCACCTTGACGAGTTGCAGTGCCAAGACAATCTGCCCCGGTATCTCCACCACCGAGAATAATTACGTGCTTTCCGTTAGCTGAGATTTGATCGACTACCTTATCGCCGGCGACCACTCTGTTTGATTGAGTGAGGTAATCCATCGCGAAGTGAATACCGTTATGTTCGCGACCTGGCAAAGCAATGTCTCTAGGCTTTGAGGCTCCTGTCGCAACGAGAACCGCCTCGTATCGTTTGAGCAGATCTTCCCAAGTTGTGTCAGTTCCAATGGAAACCCCCGTTCGGAACCGAGTGCCCTCAGCTTCCATTTGCTCTAATCTGCGGTCCAGGTGGAATTTCTCCATCTTAAAGTCAGGAATTCCGTATCTAAGCAAACCACCGATGCGGTCATCACGCTCATAGACTGCAACTGTGTGACCTGCTCTGGTTAGTTGTTGGGCCGCGGCTAAACCAGCGGGACCAGAACCTACGATGGCCACAGTCTTTCCAGTCATACGCTCTGGAGCATGAGCCTCAACCCAGCCACGATCGAATGCTTGATCGATAATGGATGCTTCAATCTGCTTGATTGTGACCGCAGGCTGATTGATTGCTAGGACACATGAACTTTCGCAAGGAGCCGGGCAGAGCTTGCCGGTAAACTCTGGGAAGTTATTGGTTGCGTGCAATCGCTCGATAGCACCCTTACCATCCTGACGCCAGGTTAAATCATTCCATTCAGGGATCAGGTTCCCAAGTGGACAGCCGTGATGACAGAAAGCAATCCCACAATCCATACATCTGCTAGCTTGAGCACTCAGCACGCCCTGATCGAATGGCTCATAAACCTCTTTCCAATCCTTGATGCGAACTTCAATTTCGCGCCTAGGTGCTGTTTCACGATTAGTGATCTTTAGGAATCCCCTAGGGTCAGCCACGAGCGTTCACCTCCAAAATTCGATTCCAAACAACTGCTGAATCAAGGTCCTCGCCGGCGGCGATAGCTGTCTTCTGAATCTCAAGTACCTTGGCATAGTCTCTCGGCAATAACTTCGTAAACTGCTCTGCCTCGAAAGCAAAATCTGCGATCAACCGTTCTGCAAGTTTTGAACCGGTTTCCAATAAGTGCTTTTGGAGAAGTGTATGAAGTTCTTGTTTGTCCATTTCAGAAAGCTCAAGAAGATCAAGTTCAGAATCGGATAGTGCTGATGTATTGACTAGATCGGCACGAAGTTTGTAGACATAGGCAACACCGCCTGACATGCCAGCTGCAAGATTCCTTCCAGTTCGGCCTAGAATCACAGCAGTACCACCGGTCATGTATTCAAGAGCGTGGTCACCCACTCCCTCAACAACAGCAATAGCGCCAGAGTTCCGAACTAGAAAACGCTCTCCCACAATTCCGCTAATGTATAGTTCACCGCTGGTGGCGCCGTAACCGATTACGTTGCCCGCGATTACGTTTTGGTCCGACTGGAAGACGGATAGTTCATGTGGCCTAAGCACAATGGTGCCTCCAGAAAGCCCCTTGCCGACGTAGTCGTTGGAATCTCCAGAGAGAGTTAGTTTGATTCCCTTCGGGATGAAAGCGCCAAAAGACTGACCGGCGGAGCCGGATACTCGAATGTCGATGGTCCCGACAGGCAGACCTTCGCCTGCGTATCTCTTTGTCACCTCATGGCCAAGCATCGTGCCAACTGCCTGCGCAGTGTTAGTTATTGGCATCTCGATAACCACTGACTGTGCGTCCTCAAGGGCTTTAGAAGCTAGTGCGATGAGTTGGTGGTCGAAGTGCTTCTCAAGCTCGTGGTCCTGAAGGGTAAATCTGCGAAGTGGCCCCGCACCCGGAGCAGCAAGAATTGGTGTTAGGTCCAAGCCGTCCGCTTTCCAGTGATTGATGGCCCTGTTGGCATCGAGTAATTCACTATGACCTATAACTTCATCCAACGAACGGAAACCAAGTGCAGCCAAATACTCTCTGACCTCTTCAGCCAGGAACATAAAGAAATTTACGACGTGCTGTGCTTGTCCAGTAAAGCGTGATCTCAAAATTGGGTTCTGGGTTGCGACACCGACTGGGCAGGTATCAAGGTGACAAACGCGCATCATGACACAGCCAGAGACCACCAATGGTGCCGTAGCAAAACCAAATTCTTCAGCACCCAATAGAGCAGCTATGACAACGTCTCGGCCAGTCTTCATCTGTCCATCGACCTGCACTGAAACTCTGTCGCGCAAACCATTAACCATAAGTGTCTGCTGAGTTTCGGCAAGACCTAGTTCCCATGGGGTACCAGCGTGCTTTAGCGAGTTAAGCGGTGAAGCGCCTGTTCCACCATCGTGACCAGAAACCAAAATCACATCCGCTTTAGCTTTAGCAACTCCAGCTGCGACTGTGCCAATGCCAACCTGGCTAACTAGCTTCACGTGAATACGGGCTTTATGGTTGGCACGCTTCAAATCGAAGATAAGTTGCTTTAGATCCTCAATGGAGTAAATGTCGTGATGCGGTGGTGGTGAAATAAGTCCAACACCTGGGGTTGAGTGGCGAGTTGCGGCTATCCACGGATAAACCTTGTTGGGCGGAAGTTGACCGCCCTCACCAGGTTTTGCTCCTTGGGCCATCTTGATTTGAATGTCATCCGCGTGTGTCAAATACATGCTCGTTACCCCAAACCGGCCAGAGGCAACCTGCTTGATGGCGCTGCGACGTTGAGGGTCTAAAAGTCTCTCAACATCCTCACCGCCCTCACCGGTGTTTGATTTTGCGCCCATTTGGTTCATAGCAATAGCCAAAACTTCATGAGCCTCTGGAGAGATAGAGCCATAGGACATCGCGCCAGTTGAGAATCGCTTTACGATTTCACTGGCCGGTTCAACCTCAGTTATAGAAACCGCAGGTCGAACACCTTCGCGAAGCTTAAACAAACCGCGTAACGTCATCAATCGTTCTGATTGGTCATCGATAAGTTTTGTGTACTCACGGAAAATATCGAAGCTCTTAGTGCGAGTGGCGTGCTGTAACTTGAATATAGTTTCTGGGTTGAAAAGGTGTGGTGGACCTTCTCGACGCCATTGATACTCGCCACCGACAGCTAAGACTTCATGAGGCCTGGTTGCCCGCTCAACCGGATAGGCACTTGAGTGTCTGCGTTGAACTTCTTCTGCGATGACAGTTAGACCGATACCACCGAGTTGGCTAGTTGTGCCAGTGAAGTACGCGTCAACAAATTCTTGTGATAAACCGATCGCTTCGAAACATTGAGCGCCAGAGTAAGAAGACACTGTCGAGATGCCCATCTTGGACATAATTTTTAGGACACCTTTACCAAGAGCTTTGATGAGGTTCTTAGTCGCCTTTTCAACAGTCACACCCTGTATTGATCCATTTCGGACCATAAGTTCAACAGTTTCCATGGCAAGGTATGGGTTTATTGCTGCTGCGCCGTAGCCAATCAGAGCTGCTACGTGGTGAACTTCTCTAACATCTCCAGCTTCAACCACGAGGCCGACTCGAGTTCTGTTACCAGTTCTGATTAGGTGGTGATGGACAGCTGAGGTTAGTAGCAGGCTCGGAATTGGTGCTAGTTCACGGTTGCTGTCTCGGTCAGAGACAACTACGTAGCGAACCCCAGAGGCAACTGCGTCATCCAGTTCAAGATAAATCTCTTGAATTCTGTCAGCTAGTCCGATTTCCCCATCGTCCACTCGATAAACGCCCTTCACTATGTGCGATTTGCCAATACCAGAGTCTTCACTGTATTTAATCTTGGCAATCTCATCGTTAGAGATGACAGGGAAATCAAGTATCACCATACGTGCATGTTCAGGCGTTGCCGTTAGTAGGTTTTGTTCAGGACCGATGCCAACGCTAAGTGATGTGACAATTTCTTCGCGAATAGAGTCCAGTGGTGGATTTGTAACCTGAGCGAACTGTTGAGCAAAATAATCAAATAGCAAGCGTGGCTTGTCACTTAGTGCGGCGATAGGGGTATCAGAACCCATCGCTCCCAGTGGTTCTGAACCTGTGCGCGCCATCGGTGCCAGCAGAATTCTTAGCTCCTCTTCTGTGTAGCCGAAGGTTTGCTGTCTACGGCTGACAGAGTTCTTGGTGTATGCGACGTGTTCTCGGTCAGGCAGATCTTTCAAATTAATCCGGTTATCGCTGAGCCACGTGCCCCAAGGCTCAGCTGCAGCAATTTCTGCCTTGATCTCTTCGTCATCAATTAGTCGTCCAGTTGCGGTGTCAGCAAGGAACATACGCCCAGGCTGCAGCCTCCCCTTTCGGACAATCCTTGATGGGTCAATATCGACGACACCGATTTCAGATGCGAGGATTACCAATCCGTCTTCGGTGACAATGTATCGACCTGGTCTTAGTCCATTGCGGTCTAGTGTTGCGCCAACTAAAGAACCATCGGTGAAAATTACAGCAGCTGGGCCATCCCAAGGCTCCATCAACATTGAATGATACTCGTAGAAATCTCTTAGTTGAGGACTAATCTCCGACTGCTTCTCCCATGATTCTGG
>JAEMTJ010000074.1 GCA_016462375.1 Rhodoluna sp.
TGGGTCTAGTAGGTCTGCTTTAGGCATGACTTCAACGATGATTTTAGGCAAAATATGCTCCAGTAAGTTAGGTGGGGCCAAATATTGTGTCCGCCGACGTCACCTTTGGCGGGCGTGGACAGTCCTAGTTTATCTCAAAGGAAAGGGCCAGCGTTTTAGGCGAGTTAGCCAAATCCTTACTGCCCATATGGCACAATTTGTTGCCCGCTGGGGATAGTGTGGCTTTGTTGTCCCAACCACCCCCTAATTAAGGAGATCAGATTGAATTTCAGTCAAGCAATAGCTAGTTTCTATCAGAACTACGCAACATTCACAGGCAGATCTCGCAGAAGCGCATACTGGTATGCCTACCTTTATTCTGGAGGAATCACTTTTCTCATCAGCTTGTTTACTACACAGGTGGATCTGGACACTGGAATGCCGGTATACAGCCCGATGTACTACATTTGGGCATTTGCAAATCTATTGCCTGGGTTGGGAGTCGCCATTCGCAGGATGCACGATGTCGGCAAATCTGGTTGGTTTCTTCTCATCCCGATTTACAACATTGTCTTATTAGCAACCGACAGCCAACCTGACGATAACAACTTCGGGCCGGCTGTTAAATAAACAAAATAAATAGAGGTTGCCTACCGCAGCGATAGGGGGATCCGCGGTAGGCAACGCTTTTGTTGCTTCTCGGCGACAGGTTTCCTATAGAATTCAGGCAACAACAAAGGAGAAAAAAATGTTAGATTTCAAAAATCCGACTTTCGTAAAGTTAGGTGAAGTATCAAACAGTGATGGTCAGAACATGGTGGGAGACCTACTAATCGATGGCGAGACGATTCAATCAAGCTTCAAAGGCATGAGAGACATGGTCATCTTTACAAATAAGAGGCTCATCATCGTCAACGTTCAGGGCATCACTGGGAAGAAGAAAGACTACAGCTCTCTTCCCTATAGCAAGATTCAAGCCTTTTCAGTCGAATCTGCTGGTGCTCTAGATCGCGATGCGGAGTTGGAACTTTACTTCAGCGGACTGGGCAAGGTAAGGCTCGAGTTCAACGCAAAATTTGATGTGAAGTCTTTCAACCGTTTCCTAGGCGCATACATTCTTTAGTCCTAACTAATAAGACAGACCCCCGATTCGTCGGGGGTTTTTGTCTTTATCGGGCTAGGAGAGCAATCAGTTGAGCATACTTAGCGCTAGTCTGCTCGACTATCTCTTTTGGTAGTGCTGGTGGATCGGTATCGCTGGTGGGGTCCCAGTTAGCTGCTAACCAGTTACGAACGATTTGCTTATCAAAGCTTTCTTTACGATCTCCCGCATCCCAGGCAGCCTTAGACCAATATCGACTTGAATCAGGGGTTAGCACTTCATCACCTAAGGTGATCTGGTTGGTTGCTGGGTCGATGCCGAATTCGAACTTGGTATCGGCAAGGATTAGGCCAGCTTCTGCTGCTATTGCACTTGCTCTAGTAAAGATGTCCAGGCTCAGGGCTTTTAGCTTGTCAGCGTTGTCTTGGCCAATGATCTCAACTACCTTCTCGAAGCTGATGTTCTCGTCGTGCCCGCCTAGCTCTGCTTTATATGCAGGAGTAAAGATAGGTTCAGGTAACTTATCCCCGAATTCAAGACCAGTAGGTAACTTGTTGCCACAGATCTCACCGGTAGCAAGGTAGTCCTTATATCCAGAACCAGAGATATATCCACGAACTACACATTCAATAGGGAACATCTCCAACTTCTTGCAAACCATTGCTCTACCAAGAACTTCTTCCGGAACAGGAACTTCATTTGAGATGTGGTTAGGAACAGCAAGTTTCTCAAACCAGAAGTTTGTAAGTCTCGTCAGGTATTCACCTTTGTTGGGGATCTCAGGTTCAAGGATTCTGTCGAATGCACTTACCCGATCACTTGCAACAACAAGAATCAAATGTGAAAGAGCTGCATCATCTGCTTCATATAGGTCTCTGACCTTGCCACTATAAACATGGTGCCAACCGGCAATAGCCTTAGTCATCTTTACCCTCATCAACTTTTAGAGCAATGTCAGTTCTGTAGTGGGAACCTTCAAGTTTGATTTGTTCGATTGCTTTATATGCATGCTTACGAGCTTTGTGGAAAGTCTTTGCAGTCGAGACAACCGAGAGCACACGACCACCAGTTGCAGATAGTTTTCCATCAACAAGATTGGTCGCTGCATGTGCAATCTCGATATGCTCATCGTCAATGTCAAGGCCGGTTATCTCTCGGTCTGGAGCTGCTGTTACTGGGTAACCTTCACTAGCTAGAACTACAGTAATTGCAACATCATCACTGAACTCTGGTTCTAGTTCTGTTGCAAGTTGTCCAGTGGCTGACTTGTGTAAAAGCAAAGCTAGAGGTGTTAGCAATCTTCTGAGCACTACTTGAGTTTCGGGATCTCCAAAGCGTGCATTGAATTCAATTACTCTGATTCCGTTTTTAGTAATAATCAGACCGCAATACAACAGCCCAACAAAAGGAGTTCCTAATCTTGCTAACTCTCTTATTGTTGGAAGCGCTACT
>JAEMTJ010000075.1 GCA_016462375.1 Rhodoluna sp.
CTGCTGAAGGATTCCAGCAACTGGAGAAGGTATCTCAGTGTCAACCTTGTCAGTAGACACTTCAACTAAAGGTTCATCGATAGCAACGCTATCGCCGACCTTCTTCAACCACCGGGTTACGGTACCTTCTGTAACGCTTTCACCAAGCGCTGGAAGTTTTACTTCACTCATGTCTACTACTCCTTATGCGAACTTAAGTCTATGCGTGTGCGTGCAGCGGTTTACCGGCTAGAGCTAGATGTGCTTCGCCCAGGGCTTCATTCATTGTTGGGTGTGCGTGAACTAGTGACGCGACTTCCTCGGGGAAAGCCTCCCAGTTCACGATTAGCTGAGCTTCTCCGATTTGTTCACCAACTCGTGAACCAATCATGTGGATACCAATGATTGGGCCGTTATTCTTGCGAATCAACTTAACAAAGCCGGCTGTGCCAAGAATCTGACTCTTGCCATTGCCACCTAGGTTGTATTCGTAGACAGAAATGTTCTCTTGACCGTGAATCTCGGCTGCCTTGGCCTCAGTTAGTCCAACTGATGCAATCTCAGGCTCACTATAGGTAACCTTCGGGATGCCTAGCTCGTCGATGGTGGCAGGCTTTAGTCCAGCAATCTCTTCAGCTATAAAGATGCCCTGCTGGAATCCGCGGTGCGCTAACTGAAGGCCAGGAACAACATCACCGGCGGCATAGACGCCTTCAACAGTAGTCAGCAATCTATCGTTGGTGATAACATAGCCACGATCGACATTGATGCCGTTCTCTTCAAATCCAAATCCAGCTGTGTTGGGTCCGCGTCCAACTGCTACTAAAAGCAGCTCAGCATCGAATTGCTCACCGTTTTCTAGTGTCACGATGACACCGGTCGCGCTTTGCTGAACTCCCTGGAATCTAACGCCTGTTTTGAAGTTGATTCCGCGCTTTCTGTAGGCACGCTCCATTGCTTTCGAAACTGATGCGTCCTCATTTGGCACCAGCGTAGGAAGTCCTTCGATGATTGTTACATCCGTTCCAAAGGACTTCCAGATGGATGCGAATTCGACACCGATAACTCCACCGCCGAGAATGATTACTTTATTTGGAACAAAATCTAATTGAAGTGCATGCTCAGAGGTGATAACTCTCCCAGCGATCTCAAGCCCCGGCAAAGTCTTGCTGTATGAACCGGTTGCGAGAACCAAGTTTTTTCCAGTGTAGGTATCTCCGTTTACAGAAATTGACTTTTGACCAACCATGCGCCCTTCACCAGCAACCACAGTGATTGGTTTCGAAGCAACTAAACCAGTTAAGCCTTTGAACAGTCGATCCACAATGCCATCGCGGTATCTATTTACAGCTGGCATGTCTACGCCCTGAAGAGTTGCATTGATGCCGACAGTTGCTGCTTCTCGCGTCACATCGGCTACTTCGGCTGAGTGAAGCAGTGCTTTAGTTGGAATACACCCACGGTGTAAACAGGTGCCACCTAGTTTGTCTCTCTCAATGAGTGCGACAGATAGACCAAGCTGAGCGCTTCGGAGGGCAGCTGCGTAGCCACCACTTCCTCCACCTAGGATTACGACGTCAAAATTATGCTCAGCCAATTTTTCTCCTCTTGAGAGTTTTTATCACGGAATTCCTAATACAGATTACTAGAAGACTATTTCTTTGCTTTAGTTCCTAGTTGTTCTGCTAGAGCAACCAGGGTTCGGATCATCGCGCCGGTCGCACCTTTGACAGTTGAACCGTAGGGCGCTAGGTCATTGTTAGCGGTGGGAGCGAAGTCTAGATGTGCCCAATTGAGGCGCGTTTTGTCCTTGGTGCTCTTAGCACCAACGAATTCCCTCAGGAATAAGCCACCGACAAGCATGTTGCCAGTTGGGTTACCAATTCGAGAATTAATCATGTCGGCGACATCAGATTTAAGCAGCTCGAGAAGATCGTCAGGCAATGGCATGTGCCAAACCAGTTCACCGGCAGCAGTTGCGGCTGCCTTGACTGAAGAAACAGCGCCTTCATCTCCCATTAAGCCGGTGTGCCTGTTGCCCAGAGCAATAGACGCTGCTCCAGTTAGGGTTGCAATGTCGATTATTAAATCCGGCTTGAGTTCGCTGGCAAGGATCAGGGCGTCTGCCAAAACTAAGCGGCCCTCCGCGTCCGTGTTTGTTATTTCAATCGTTTTTCCGTTTCGAAAAGTAACTACGTCGTCTGGTCGAGTTGCTGATCCTGATGGCATGTTTTCAGCGATACATAAAAATGCGGTTACGTTTATGGCAATGCCTAAACGTGCGATGGCGATGGTTGCTTCGCCAACTGTTGCGGCACCCGCCATATCATATTTCATTCCCAAAATCCCTGTCTTCGGCTTTAGGGAGAGGCCACCTGTGTCGAATGTAATTCCTTTTCCAACTAGTGCTAGATGTGCTTTAGCGTTCGGCGGAGTGTAAGAAATCTTGACTAAACGAGGGCCTCTAACAGAGCCCTGTCCAACAGCTAAAATTCCGTGACACTTTTCTTTCGCTAAACGCTTCTCTTCCCATATTT
>JAEMTJ010000010.1:0-12819 GCA_016462375.1 Rhodoluna sp.
TTTCGCTCTCGCCCAGAAAAAGAATCAACCTGCAACGGCATTCGCCAAAGTAGCTGCCAGAATCCGTTCAGCAGAAATCGGCATTCTTTTTGCAAATGCAGGTTTCATACTTTCACTCGGCGCATTGCTGGCATTTAGCTACATGGGGCAATTAGTCGCAGCCGATGCCGTCATGCTCTTCCTGGGTTTCAGAATGCAAAACAATAACCTAAGTCAAACCAGTGGATCTCTAATGCGATTTGCTAGAGCGAAAGCGTTGAGCGAAGCGCCTCAGAAATACAAAGGAATTAAGCCTGACGAAGACGAATTGATGTAGCTCCACATGAGCAAACCAATTCTTACCTTCGGATACAGCACCTTAGCCAACCGACTAGAAAATATAGTTCTACCAGATCTAAGCTCACAGTGGAATGCGCTGATAACAGTTCAAAGTGGTACCGAGTTTTCCCCCACGGTTGAACAATTGCTTCAATCACCGACCGGTGAAAGAGTAACCACGAAGGCTTTTACCGGCAAAGGCGTCACAAAACTTAGAAACGAAATCATCAAACATGCCACTGGCGAATACGTCATTTTTGCCGATGACGACATCACTTTTAAGCCAGAAGGTATCCGAAAGGCACTGACTTACCTAGACCAGCACAAACACGTTGCGCTATTACTTGGACAAACAGTTGATGACAGCGGCAAGTTGAGAAAGAACTACCCCGAGAGGATTACCAAGCTCACAAAACTAAACAGTGCAAAGGCTGCCACCTACGAAATGATTATCCGGCTAGATGCCATCAAGAAAGCCGGCATCACCTTCGATGAAAACTTCGGGGCAGGAGCGGAAACAACCTACCTGGGAGACGAATACATCTTCATAGCAGATTTGATTTCGGCGAACTTAAGGTGCGAGTACTCACCAATTGTTCTGGCCATCCACCCAACCGAAAGTTCAGGTAGCGGCTGGGGGACTGATCGTGATCGCAAAGCCAGAGCACTCATCTTTGACAGGGTTTTCACAGGAAACAGAACCCTCCCCTACCTAGCGCGAATTGCCTTCGGGCTAAGGAAGCTGGGCCGGGGGCTCAACCTAATTCAATTCGTCAAATTCGTATTCAAGCACTAAGACTTACTAGAAAAGCGCTTGCCAAGTTAGACTTTTGACTATTACTTGCGTTTTGTGCGAAACGCTACCTTTGAAAGGTTCCAAATGTTTCGCACCCGCCTAACCGCCCTAGCAATCACCCTTTCTCTAGCGGCTACTGTCCTAGTTGGTGGATCCGCTGAGGCCGTCGCCAAGAAGAACCTGACTCTTCCAAAGCTTCCGGCCATGGTCGGTGTTGGTGAAACGGTAGCCGTTGCCCCAGCTCGCTGGAATCAAACAGTGAAAGTAACCTACCAGTGGTTAGTTGATGGCAGGTTGGTTAAAGGCGCTACTAAAACCACTTACAAGATTCCAACAACTGCAATGGGGAAATTACTTAGCATCGTAGAAACCGCAAAGTTCAAAGACGGTAAATCCCTCTTTGCCAACTCGGTTGCCAGAAGAGTTGGTTTGCTTACAATTTCTGGAGCTGCAGCGATTGATTACAAAGATCAAGAGCACTCAGCTTTAGTTCTCACCACGCCAGATACTTCCAAAGTGGGGGTTGTCAAAACTCTCACCTGGTACGCGGGAGATTCACTGATTCGAGGCGAAAGCTCTGCAGAACTGAAAATCGACAAACGCTTTGAGAATCTCAACGTCACTGCAAGAGCAACATACTCGCTTGCGGGATACACTCCTGTCGCTCTCAACGCAAACAGCGTTGGTTTCACTGCGCCAGCAGTAACAGAAGATCAATTAATTTGGGCTGACGAATTTGATGGCACAACTGGCTCAGGCCCAAACCTAACTGACTGGAACGATGTCACCGGTAACGGCAGAAACTCCAACGATCCAAATACTCCAGTTGCCAATGGTTGGGGCAACCTAGAGCGTCAATACTATTTGCCGGGCTCTGGCCTTATCTCAGACATGCAAGATGCATCAGATGGCAAAGGCCTTCTCATCACAGCCACGAACCAAATCAATAACCCTAATCCTGCGGGTCCTTTCGATTGCTGGTACTCATATGATCGAAATAAAGTTCGTAAGCCTGAGTTGCCTGCATGTGAATGGGTCAGTGGAAAAATTACGACAGAGGACAAGATTGGTTTTCTCTACGGACATCTCGAAGCAAGAATCAAATCAGCCGGTGCCACAGGAACCTGGCCGGCATTCTGGATGCTTGGCCAAGACTTCCAGAAAAACGGCTGGCCTGGTTGTGGTGAAATTGATATTCACGAAGGTAATGGCGGGCTACCTAATAGCAACTGGGGAACGCTGCACGGTTACAACTATTGGCCTGGTGGGCAAAAGAGCCAATCCACCAGCATGATTGCTGGCTGGCATACCTACGGGCTGGACTGGAAGCCAGACTACATAGCATTCTCTGTCGATGGAGAAATCTATAAGACAATTAGGGCTAGCGATCTGAAAACAACTCCATGGAACTTAGATCTTTCCAAGACCGGTTGGGAATTCAACAAACCACAGTTCGCAATTCTTAACCTCGCTATCGGCGGCAAAATCATTGGAAACAATAACCTCCCTGTTAGAGCTACCGACATCAACAAAGACACCAAAACCATGCAGGTTGATTACATCCGCTATTCAAGCCTTGATGGCTATGGCACGCTCATCCGTTACTAGTTAGGCACCCCTTGAAATTAAGATTTGCTGCTCTTTTAGCCATAACCAGTTTGCTGCTGGGTTCTGCCAGCGCTAACGCAGTTAGCGCGGTGCCGAGCGCGGTGAGAGTGAGCGCTTCGACCACAGCCACGACAGCAAAGCTCTCTTGGCTAGCTTTCTCTAAAACTAAAATCAGCGCAATCAAGGTAACAGCTTCCACTGGTTCGACCAAGATAACTAGAACCCTGGCTAAGACTGCAACCTCATACACTTTCACAAATCTAAAACAATTCACTTCATACACCTTTGCCATCACCGCTTACTTCGGCACTAGAGCCGGTGGGACTATTTCCTTCAAAAGCAAAACAAAGGCAAAGCAAGCGCAGCTCTATAACTCAATCTTTTTCGGTTCTCCAGATGACATGGTGGTAGGAGATGCAGATCAAGAACTCTTCGCTCTTCCAAATGGCGGGGTAACAACATTTAAGACAACTACTCCTTCAAGGTGCTCAATAATTGATGGCAACCTGCTGCATGCAATCGCAATTGGTGACTGCATTGTTGTCGCGAGCAACCTAGGAGACTCCTATTACAAGGCTGCGGTTCCGGTGCAGCAGGTTGTGAGCATCACAGCACCGATAAGTGATCTAAACAAAACCCTTGAATGGGCAGATGAATTTGATGGGACAGCTAACTCTGGGCCTGGTTCTGCCAACTGGAACATCACCACTGGAGATGGTTGCGGAACTGCCGCTGGTTGTGGCTGGGGCAACGGGGAAGCTGAGTCCTATGCGGCCTGTGCAAACAAACACAGCGGCAACGGTGTGATGGTCATCACCGCCTCCACTCCATCGGGTGATGCAAACTGCACAAGCAACAAGAATTGGACAAGCGGTAAGTTCACAACTTTCGGTAAGAAGCACTTTGGCTATGGCTACTTCGAAGCAAGACTAAAAATGCCGACCGGTGGGGGAACCTGGCCAGCGTTCTGGACTCTAGGGTCAAATATCAACACTGTGCCTTGGCCTCTCTGTGGCGAGTTAGACATTATGGAGTATGCCGGTAATAGCCCAAATAAAACCACATCGGCTGTCCACTATCGAAACAACAGCGGATCTCATGAGTATAAGAGCGGCGCACTTAACGACAGTGCTGATCTCTCAGAAGAATTCCACACCTACGGAATGCTCTGGTTGCCTAGTGAAACTACATTCATATTCGATGGCCGACCAGTGCTGGTAGTTAAGAAATCAGATACTGGTTTGTCTCGCTGGCCATTCGGTCCTAACTCAGCTGGAGTAGATCCAAAGATGTATATCATCTTCAATTTAGCTATGGGTGGTGGCTATGGTGGAAGTATCGAAAGTGGTCTAACAAAAGCCAGCTTTAGCCTCGACTACGTTCGCTATTACAGCGTCGATGGCTACGGTGGTCCTCCGACTAACTAGCAACAAATAAACATTTTCCTACAAAAATTAGTTCTGTGGGAACCCTAGGTTGATGCCGCCGTGACTTGGGTCCAACCATCGGCTGGTAACAGTCTTTTCTCTTGTAAAGAAGTGGACACCCTGGAGCCCATGCGCTTTAGTGTCTCCAAACAGTGAACTCTTGAAGCCGCCGAAGGAGTAGTAAGAAACTGGCACAGGGATAGGAACGTTGATTCCGATCATCCCCACTTCAACTTCATTCTGGAATCTTCTGGCAGCTCCACCATCATTGGTGAAGATTGCGGTGCCATTGCCGTAAACACCATCGTTGATGATCTTCAACCCTGCAGCATAACTACTAACTCGAACAACAGAAAGAACAGGACCAAAGATCTCATCCTGGTAAACCTTGGAAGAGGTTGACACGTTATCAATCAGGGTCGGTCCTAACCAGAAACCATTGCTATCACCATCAACTGAAATACCTCTGCCATCAACAACCACAGTTGCTTTATCTGCAATCGCAATCTCTATATAGCCTGCGACTTTATCTCTATGCTCTGCAGTAATAAGCGGACCCATGTCACAGTTTCTGCGACCATCACCAACCTTTAGCTCTTTCATACGAGCGGCAATCTTAGTAACCAACTCATCGGCAATAGGTTCAACCGCAACCACAACTGAGATTGCCATGCAACGCTCTCCTGCAGAACCAAAGCCTGCATTGATAGCAGAGTCTGCTACCAAATCAAGATCTGCATCTGGAAGAACCAGCATGTGGTTCTTCGCTCCACCTAAAGCTTGAACACGCTTACCGTGAGCAGTGCCTGTTTCATAAACATATTTAGCAATCGGTGTCGAGCCAACAAAGCTAATCGCCTGGACGTCAGCACTGGTCAACAGTGCATCAACCGCAACCTTGTCCCCTTGAAGAACATTGAACACCCCATCAGGCAAACCTGCAGCCTTTAGCTGTTCTGCAATCCAGATTGCAGCAGATGGGTTCTTCTCCGAGGGCTTTAGAACAACAGTGTTGCCGGCCGCTATGGCTACTGGGAAAAACCACATCGGCACCATCGCCGGGAAGTTGAATGGGCTAATGATTCCCACTACCCCTAATGGTTGCTTGATCGAATAAACATCGATTGATGTTGAAACTGACTCGCTATAAGAACCTTTGAGTAAGTTAGCCATTCCGGTGGCAAACTCAACCACTTCAAGTCCACGGGTAACTTCACCCAAAGCATCTGGCAACGTCTTGCCATGTTCTTCAGTAACAATGGCCGCAAGTTCTTGCTTATTAGCATTGAGAATCTCTCGGAAGTTGAACATGATCTGCTGACGTTTAGTCAATGAGGTGTCACTCCAAGCAGGGAAAGCCGCATGAGCTGCAGCAATAGCAGCCTGAGCATCAGCAATTTCTGCAAGTGATACTTCCCGAACTACCTTGCCAAGTGCAGGATCAAACACATTTCCTGAGCGATTACTTGAGTTAGCGGTAAGTTTTCCGTTGATAAAGTGCATGACTTTTGTCATGTGGTTTCCTTAGTTTGTAATTGTGCGGCCCAAAGCTAAAACTTTGAATCCCGCCTGTTGCCATAGAGCAACATCTAATACGTTGCGACCATCGATAATAAATTTATTTCCAGGATTAACACTCTTTGGATCTAACTCTCGATACTCTTTCCATTCAGTGGCTAGAACAACTGCATCCACACCAATAAATGCTTTCAACAGGTCCTGCTGCAACTCAAGTTCAGGGTGCTTTAGTGCAACACCGTGCAGAGCAACTGGATCATGCACAATGACCTCAGCACCCGCTGCCTTGGCTAATAGAGCGATTCCTAGTGCAGGTGAATCTCTAACATCATCACTGTCTGGCTTAAACGCTGCCCCTAAAATCAAAATCTTCTTCGCCTGCAGAGAGCCAAGTTCTTTTGTGAGCAATGCAATTACTCGATCTCTTCGACGAAGATTAATCTTGTCAATTTCGTGCAGGTACGAAACTGATTCTCCAACACCCAGTTCTTCAGCTCTAGCAATGAGCGCACGGATGTCCTTCGGCAAACAGCCACCGCCAAAGCCAACACCGTTGCGCAGGAACTTATTACCAATGCGCTCATCGTAGCCAATCGCGTTTGCCAGCTGGGTAGCATCCGCTCCTGAAACTTCAGCAATCTCCGCCATTGCATTGATAAACGAGATTTTCGTGGCCAGAAAAGCGTTAGCCGCCGCTTTCACCAATTCAGCAGTAGCTAGGTCTGTAACAAGAAAGGGAACACCAGCGCTAATCATTGGCGCAAAGACTTCGCGAAGCAGTTCTTCGGAACGAGAGTTTGTAACACCAACAACTAAGCGGTCTGGATTCAAAGAATCTTCCAGAGCTGTGCCTTCTCGAAGAAATTCTGGATTCCAAGCCAAATTCGGTGCGGTAAACCCAGTATCTTGAGCTAGTTGTGCGGTTAGCTTAGACGCTGTCCCCACCGGCACAGTCGACTTACCAACTACCAGTGCATCTTCACGAAGATAAAGTGCAACGTCTCGAATGGCCGATTCTAAATAGGAAGTGTCGGCAGCCATAGAACCAGCAGTCTGAGGGGTTCCAACACAGATGAAGTGAATATCAGCATCTCTTGAGAACTCATCGTGTGCTTGCTTGAAAGCTAAACGCCCCGTTGCCAATTGCGCTGCTAGTTCCTCATCTAAGCCAGGTTCGAAAAACCCCGCTTTGCCTTGAACTAAGCAATCAATCCTGTGTTGGTTGGGTTCAATACCAATAACTTGATGCCCCACCTTAGCCATAGCAACTGCATGGGTCGTGCCAAGATAACCCAGCCCAATCACGGTAATTTTCATAGCCATGTGGCAAGTCTATCTAGGAGCGTATTCGGAACTCAGTTTGTTACTTGGACAACTAATTCGTTGCTAGTAACAATCCCGCTAGGCGTTTGGATCTCCGCACGATAGATGATATCTCCAGCGACAGCAGGATGAACCTTGAAGACTACGGTGCTGTTCTCTGGGGTCTTGGCAGTGTATTTCTTGACTACCTGCCATGCACCGTCAACTCGGCCTTCAAGTTGAATTGCATAACTCTTGCCCGTTTTGTCATTCAAATTCAAAACTAGCCCAACAGGAATACGATCATTGATTTTCCAAGTCGTTTGGGTTGTGCCGTAGAGCTTTAGAAAAGCTTCGTATTTCTTAGGCTGGCTTGCCGACCACGAACCAAACATGATCGCAGCAATGAGCAAAATGAACGCAGCAAACGCAGCAACTACCCAGGTACCAACTTTGACACGACTTAGAAACTTCACAGCTTATTTTCCGTTCTAAATACGTGGACGAGAGCATTAGCGTGACCCTGACCCATTTTATGAATTTCTTGTAGGAACTTTACTTGTTCCATGTGCTTATTGTCCTTAACCTTCTTGAGCTCTTTCATCCAGAATGCAATTGGCTTGCCATATTTAACTTCAATGGATGGGAAGTAACTCTTCGGGCCTTTTACCTTTTCTTCCATTAGCCAACTCTAACTTGGGCTCTCGCATTTCTAAAAGCAGCAACACAGAGCTGAATTTGTTCAGTTGAGTGAGCAGCAGAAAGTTGTACTCTGATTCTCGCCTTGTCTTTTGGCACAACAGGGAAACTAAAAGCTGTGACATAGATGCCCTCAACAAACATTTGGTTGGCGATTTTTGTTGCAAGCCTGGCATCACCAAACATAACTGGAATGATCGGGTGCTCACCTGGCAGTAAATCGAAACCTTCCGCAGTCATTAGTTCTCTAAATAGTTTCGCGTTTTCTTGTAATTTGTTTCGAAGTAACGGACCTTCAGTTACATCTGAAGCAATTCTTATCGCTTCAAGAGAGCCGGCGGCGATTACCGGAGCTAATGAATTTGAAAACAGATAGGGTCTGGCTTTTTGTCTCAACAGTTCAACTATTGAAGCTCTTCCACTGACATAGCCACCAGCAGCTCCACCTAAAGCCTTACCGAATGTCCCTGTGTAAATGTCCACTCGAGAGCCCACCCCTGAAAGTTCTGGAGTGCCCTTACCGCCAGCACCGATAAGACCTACTGCATGTGAATCATCTACCATCACCACAGCGTTGTATTTTTCAGCTAGATCACAAATCTCTTTCAGCGGAGCGATATACCCATCCATACTGAAGACACCATCAGTGACAATCACTCTTGATTTAGCGCTAGCCGACTCAATTAGAGCTCTCTCTAGGTCTGCCATGTCTCGGTTCTTGTATCTAAATCGGGCCGCTTTAGATAACCTGATGCCGTCAATAATGCTTGCGTGGTTTAGCTCATCACTGATGATGGCATCTTCTTCACCGAACAGTGCTTCGAATACTCCACCGTTGGCATCAAAACATGAACTAAACAAAATGGTGTCATCAGTCCCTAGAAACCAAGAAACCGCAGCCTCAAGCTCAAGGTGGATGTCTTGAGTCCCACAAATAAAACGCACGCTCGCTACCCCAAAGCCAAGTTCTTGAAGTGCTTGTCCTGCAGCGATTTTTATTCGTTCGTCGTCTGCGAGGCCGAGATAGTTATTGGCACAAAAATTCAGGAGTGATGTTGGCCCCGATTTGATTTGAGAACCTTGGGCGGTGGCCAAAGCTCTTTCACTCTTATACAGACCGGAATTAGAGATGTCTTCCAATCGCTTTGCAATAACTTTTCCAAAAGTGTCAAACATTAGATTTGAGTCCAATCCAAAACAACTTTGCCTCCCGTGCCCGACCTTGCTAAGGCAAAGCCTTCTTCCCAAGAACTAGCTGGCATGCGATCTGTAATTACGGATGCGATACGCTTTCGCAAAGTCTCGCTGGATTTCAACATTGAACTCATTGCTGTCCAAGTTTCAAACATCTCTCTACCGTAAATGCCCTTCAAGGTAATCATGTGTGTGACTACTTTTGACCAATCAATGTCTATTGGTTCGCTAGGCAAGCCCAACATAGCCACCCGTCCACCGTGATTCAAATTTTCAATAATCTCCGGAAGAGCGCCTTTATTACCTGACATCTCAAAAGCAACATCAAAGCCTTCACGCATTCCAAGTTCTATTTGTGTTTCAACTATCCGATGCTTAGTAACGTTTAGTGCTATGTCGACCCCCATGCTTCTGGCTAATTCAAGGCGAGCTTCACTCACATCGGTAGCAACAATGTATCGAGCGCCAACATGTCTTGCAACAGCGATAGACATCAAGCCAATCGGCCCTACCCCAGATATCAGTACATCCTCACCGACCAAGCTATAGGCCAGAGCAGTGTGAACTGCATTACCGAACGGATCGAAGATAGCGCCAAGATCTGGATCTATCGCATCGTGATGCACCCAGACATTAGATTCTGGAATAACTATGAATTCTGCAAAGGCCCCATCGCGATTAACGCCAACCCCGAGCGTTCTAATGCACATTTGTCTTCTACCGGCTCGGCAGTTACGGCAAATTCCGCAGACAATGTGCCCTTCACCGGAGACCATTGCTCCGACTTCAACTTCATGAACTCGACTACCTATTTCAACGACTTCCCCGAAGAACTCGTGGCCCGGAATTATTGGGGTCTTGATAGTTTCCGAAGCCCAGTTATCCCAGCTCTCGATGTGAAGATCTGTTCCACAGATGCCTGTTCGTAAGACCCGAATCTTGACATCATTTTCGCCAACCCGTGGCTCTGGAACATCTACCAGTTCTAATCCTGGCCCTGCTACCGCTTTAACTAGTGCGCGCATCATTGATCTTTCGTCGCCGTTGACGTGGGCTAACTTGTGGTCGCCACAGAACTAGCCTATGAGGATTTCATCCCAACATGGTCTCAGTGAAGGGGTGTTGGCAATAAGGAGCCCTAGCATTTAGATATGACTGAAACTAACAACTACGGATACCTGCGCAAAGTATTAGCTACCGGCGCGACAGTCTTTGGACTGAGCGCTCTATTCCTACTTTTTGCTCCAGCACTATTTAATGAGCTGCTTGGTTTTACATCCACTGCTGAACTCGAATGGGCCATGCGCATGATTGCTATAACCCTGGTAGCGCTTTGTGGAAACATGCTGTCTGTCTCTCTCAAAGGAAAGGACAGCGCTGTCCTATTCTCAGCAAGAGTTATGGCACTTTCTGCTTCAGCGTTAGGAACACTAACCCTGCTTACCCCAGTCGCAGCTCTAACCTGGTTTGATTACGCGTACGCTGCAATTGGATTCGGTTTCAGCTTCGCATACATTGTTGGGCTAGTTAGAATTCCGACAGCGAGCCCTCAAGCACCAAGCCGATAAAGTACTGCCCTACTGAGCAATCATCAAAGGATATTTGCTGGAACCGTATCTATTCGCTAATGGGATCTCTACTGAATCTCCGCGTCGATACCAATTTGGCACGTCTCCGGCAGTTGCGGTTATCCGCACAGAGTGTGCACCTTTAATTTTTCCAAAGTTGAACCGCTGCGAACTCCAACGTTTGGTATCACGAGAAGAAATAACTTGACCATCTGAGTCCAGGAATTCGATTAGAGTTCCCTGACCATTTTGGTTTGGCTTTACATCACAAGTCACACGAAGAGAGACAGTTCTAAAGCAACTGCCGCTAGGTGCAGTTAGCTCAGCAAATGAAACGCTAATCGGATTGCTAGGTTCGCTCCACGAGTCACCCCACATGTCGTGTGCGACTTCAACAAAGCGATAGGTGAATGTTCTCCTGTTGACATCCTCATTTGGTTGAACACCGAACGTGACTCTTTGACCTGGGTTGTCGTATCTCATAAACGCACCGTCAGATCTATACACTCGCCAGGTGTTGGTTGGCGCAGATAGCGGTGCATCAAATTCCACATACGTCGGAAGTATTTCCTTTATTTGTATGTTGGTTGGTTTAGCGGGCGCTGGCTTGAGCAGGCGATACCCGTAGGGCTCACTAGCCATAAGGAGATTCCCGAGACAGTCTTCAGCGGACCTTGCATAGACACTGATAGAAGATGGCCATGTGAAACCGGACGAGATAACTGAAGTGTCCGTCATGCAGGTAGTACTGCCATCGGGCAGATACCTAACCTCGTAAGACAAAGCCCCCGGTACCGGGTCCCATTCAAATTTGACTTCAGCATCGGATAGATAAGTAGTCCGAATAGTAATGCTGGCATTTGACTGATAAATCTTTACTGTGAAGAGCTCGGTCGGTTCACCTAAAACGCTATCCGGAGAAATCAGTCGGAATCTGCCCGTGAACTGGCCAACAGGCTTATTCATGTTGCAACTGAAATTGAAATTCCGAATAACCATGCTCAGCGGTCCTTGGTCAACACCTCTGCAGTAAACAGAGGTCCCGTCGGTAAATTCAAAGATCCCACCTATAGCCGGATTCCAGTTGTTCAGTATCCAGTTAATAGAAGGGTCATCCACTCGTACGTCATTGATCTGGAAATTCATAGAGTCTGTGCGCGCATTTATTTCAGACATCCGGTTTGGATCTTCAATGGTAGGAGCCTTTGGTATGAGGTTGACTCTCATTACTAGCAAAACAGGATCCGAAACCGAGGTTCCTCGCACCAACTGCACAGCAAAGCTTTGCCCTAGTTCCCCAGAAAAGCTGTATGGGCTTAAAGCATTCCTAGCAACTAACTTTGAGTTGACATAGAGATCACCGTTAGCACCTGACCAACTCACTGTTGCGTCTTTCCCCAAGGAAGTAATTGTTGGAGCTGGCATGGTGTTGTTCTGGGCCATACGTCTTGCAAGAATTACCGCTTTGTCAGCGGCAAGTAATCCGGCACCGGTAAAAAACTGTTGCGGCAAAGTTGATTCAACTTCTTGATTGCAGCTCCAAAGGTTGGTTTCAATAGATTTCTCGCAGTAATCCCAAACCTTGGGTTTAGTTTCCAAAGCAGGTCTTGTAGACGCTTGCAGAACTGCCTGCACTTGCGCAGGTGTCAGCGATGGATTTGCCTCTAAAATAAGTGCTGCGACACCAGCGATTAGAGGTGTGGCCGCTGATGTTCCACCAAACCCATTAGTAGCACCGATTGGATCATAAGCAATGCTGTCGACACCTGGTGCGATTAGGTCTAGGTTAGGTCCCCAACTTGAAAATGATGCGCGAGCATTGAAATGTTCCGAAGCACCTGCCCCAATTAGTCCAGTAATGGAATAGGAAGCCATGGAATTTTCAGTTGATTTTCCTTGCAGACAATATCGATTTACTCCCCAGCCGCCATAAGTACTGCAACCTGAATTACCCAATGCCGCTACAACAACCACACCTCGTCTAGTCACGTCATTCAAGATTGCATTCATCTCTGGGTCGTTGTATCCACCAAAGCTCATGCTGATAACCTGCGCACCTTGAGCTGTTGCCCAGAGGATTGCTTTCTTAGCCGCTTCTGAATCACAGGAACTCAAATAACAAACACGACCAATGATTAGTGAAACCCCTGGAGCAATTCCACCAACTCCGGTTGCAGGGTCATAATCAGCAGCGACAGTGGACGCTGTCAGGCTGCCATGTTCTTGCAGGGGGTGTTGTGAAGAAACAAAGTCCTTATAAGCAATGATCTTGCTTGTAAGCCCTGGAATGTTTGGTGAGACCCCGCTATCTAGGACGGCAACTTTTACGCCAGCACCGGTTGCACCCATTTGATGAGCGACATCTCCACCGATGGCCTTCATAGCCCAT
>JAEMTJ010000010.1:12919-29798 GCA_016462375.1 Rhodoluna sp.
GTTGGAATCATCGCTACCCGTATCGTCTTAGCATTATTGATAGTCATTGCCATTTACTGGCAAGTTAGTGACCGCTTATCGCACAACCTATTCAGACCAACAGAGTACTTTGCGTACTTCACCATTATCTCAGGGCTGGTAACAGCTGGGGTGCTAATGATCTCCAGCGTTCAGTTGATCAAGGGGCAAAGCGAGACTAAGTTCCTCAGCCTCGCTCGACTAACGATGGCTGTCTCGATGACCCTCGTTGGCCTTATCTATAACGTCCTTCTAAGAGGCGGGGCTCCAGATGACAGAGATATTGGCTACAACTGGCCAGTGCTGCCAAATGAGATCATTCACACGTATGTCCCAGTGCTTATCTTCTTGGAATGGTTACTGGTGAGAACTACCTTCACTCTCAAACTAAACCAAGCTTTCTGGGTTCTTATTTACCCGCTGGCCTGGCTGACATTCTCTATTACCCGAGGTGTAATCCAAGGTTGGTGGCCATACTGGTTCATTGATCCTCAGTATGGAATCGGCTCACAGATCATGTGGATATTCATCATTGCTGGCCTTTTCAGTGTCTTTGCCCTTGGCTTTGTCCCTGCTCAGAAAGCATTAGCAAAGCGATAACTTGCATTGGTCTAACTAATGATTGATTTCTCAGCAGCAGAATTTGTGAGAGACCCATACCCAGAGTTAGCTGAACTACGTAAAGAAAGTAACCCAGTTTGGCATGAGGGTTTAGGTATGTGGCTAGCTGCCAAACACAAAGATGCTAGCGCAGTGCTTAGAACAAAGACCCTTGGCAGAATTTTTACCCCAAGAGATCCTGAAACGCAGTGGCATGAATTCAATTGGTTGCACTCGGACAGTATTCTCGACTCCGAACCGCCTAAGCACACCCGGTTACGTTCTCTAGTTGGCAAGGCTTTCTCAAGATCCAGAATCGATTCACTAAAACCGGAGATAGAACGAATTGCTGGGATGCTGTTAGATAAAGCGGAAGTAAAACTAAACACCACTGGCACTTTTGATTTAATCGCTGATTATGCAGAACCACTTCCGGTGAAAGTCATCGCCGCACTGCTTGGTTTTCCTGATGAGGATGAGCACCTACTTAGACCATGGTCCCAGGCAATAGTAAAGATGTATGAAGTAAACCCTTCAGAGCAAGCTCAAGCAGAGGCAAGGCAAGCAGCTCACGAATTCGCTGAGTATGTTCGCGCATTAATGTTGCAAAGAAAAGTGACACCGGGTGACGACCTAATTAGCGAATTAGCTTCTGTTGAAGAAGCGGGAGAGAAACTTAACACTCAAGAACTCATCGCAACCTGTGTGCTGTTACTTAACGCCGGTCACGAAGCAAGTGTTAATGGATTTGGGAATGGGATAGTCGCCGCCTTAGAAAGAGCAGATCAATCTCAACTGCTCCGAACAAATCCGAGAGCGGTAACGGACACTGCCATCGAAGAGTTCTTGCGATTCGACGCACCGTTGCAGCTCTTTGAAAGAACTGCAACACAGGACACCCAAGTTGGTGGGATTACAGTACTCGAAGGTCAAAAGATCGCCTCACTACTAGGTTCGGCTAATCGTGATGAAGAAGTCTTTGATCAACCTGAACAAATGGACATTACTCGAGCTAATAATCCACAGATTGGCTTTGGCGCAGGCATTCACTTCTGTTTAGGTGCTCCGTTAGCTCGATTAGAACTGAGTGCGTCGCTACCGATACTTTTTGAACGCTTCCCCAACATCCAACTCGCCGAGGAGCCTTTGCGCAGAGACACTTTTGTTTTACGTGGATACGAGAAGATAATCGTTCTAATTGCCTGATTTCATAAGGTTTTAGTCATTTATAGCCCTGTAACGAATTGGTAACTGCTATTTTTATAGCCGTTTTGTTTCCGATTGTGAATTGTAGGCTTAACCATGCAGTCCCAAAAGTCGGGTGTTCCTTCGGTTCGCCTGGCCTAACTAATTAGGAAAGGCTACACAAAATGGATCAAATTGGAGTGCTATCTTTCGCTCTAACTGGATATGAATTCAGTGCCGTTTACAACATGCTGTCACTTGGTATCGCCAGCATGCTTTTCACCTCATTCTTCTTGTGGATCGCAAGAGACCGAGTGCTACCTAAGTACCGCATGGCAGTTATGGTTTCAGCGACCGTTACATCAATTGCTGCCTACCACTACTTCCGTATGTTCGACTCATTCAGCCACGCATACGGCATGAACGCAGACAGCGGTGCTGCTGCTGCTGCTGGTCAGGCTCTTGAGTTCGGTGCAGCTCACTACAACGTGGGTTACCGTTACATCGACTGGCTACTAACTGTTCCACTACTTCTAGTTGAACTAGTTGCAGTTCTAGGCCTAGTCAAGGCAATCCAGTCTTCATTGCTAAAGCGTCTAGTTCCAGCAGCCGCAGCGATGATCATCCTCGGTTACCCTGGCGACGCCAAGATGCAACTATTTGGTCTAGACAACAGCATGTGGGGTCTACTATCAACCATCCCATTCCTATACATCATGTATGTACTATGGATTGAGTTGTCAAAGAGCCTTTCAAGCCAGTCAGAAAAAGTACGCAAGATCTTCCAAGGTCTACGTCTTCTTCTTATTGCAACTTGGGGTGTCTACCCAATCACATTCATCCTTGCGATGAACAGCACTGGTGTAGCAACTGGACAAGAAGTACTAGCACGTGAAGTCGGATACAGCATTGCTGATATCTTGGCTAAGTGTCTCTTCGGTCTAATCATCTTCAGCATTGCACGTATCAAGTCAGCTGAAGACGACAAGGCATTTGCAGCAGCAGAAGGCCACTAGTCAATAGCTAAGTATTAAACGAGTGAGGCCACTGGAAACAGTGGCCTCATTTGTTTTAACAACTAATAGCTGATTGCTATCGCATCCCCAACAGCAGCTCTGACCATAGGTATTACCTTGGTTGCGTAAAGCTCAATTGATTTCAATAACTGCCCGTGTGGCATCGGCCCATTGGAATACTTAAGATCAAACCGGTTAGCTCCAGTTGACTCAATCGCGTGAATAATCTTCAAAGCCACAGTCTCTACCGACCCCACATACAAAGAACCATGCTTGACTTCATTATCGAAATGTTCATAGGTAATAGGACCCCAGCCTCGTTCTTTACCAATACGTCCAAACGCAGTTTGGTAATGCGGCCAAAGCTCTTCTGCAGCCTGTTCATCCGTATCAGAGATGTGCCCAGGGGAATGGATACCAACAGCTAGTTGAGGTTGCTCGAATCGGTTCAATGATTCTCTGTATAGGCCGACAAACGGCTTGAACCTTTCTGGATCACCGCCAATGATGGCTAGGGCTAAAGAAGCCCCGTGCTTAGCAGCTCTGATAACTGAGTGAGGAGAACCGCCAACACCAACACGCAGCGAAATGGTTCCTCGTTCGGTCTTTGGATAAACCTGTTGGTTTGTTAGAGCTGCTCTAGTCTCTCCGTGCCAGGTAACTGGACCCTCTTTTAGGAGTTCAACCAATAGGTCTAGTCTCTCTTCAAAGAGTTGCTCGTAGTCGCTTAGTTCAAAGCCAAACAGTGGGAAGCTCTCTGTAAAGGAACCTCTACCAGCTGTGATTTCAGCTCTTCCATTACTCAAAGCATCGATGGTTGCAAAGCGCTGGTAAACCCTAACTGGGTCTTCACTGGATAGCACTGTCACGCCGGTACCAAGAGTTATTTGCTTAGTGACGGTAGCGATACCAGCAAGAATTGTGTCTGGAGCTGAGACAGCGTAGTCGTCCCTATGGTGCTCACCGATGTTGAAATGGTTTAGACCTAGTTGATCTGCCAACACAGCCTGCTCAACAACATTTCTAATCGCCTGCGCTGCAGATTGCTTTTGACCGTTTTCGTCAACAGTCAAATCGCCGAAGGTATCTAAACCAAATTCAAGGGGAAGCTTCTCAGTCATAAGACAAGAATAGGCTGAACCGTTTTTTTAGTCAAGGGGGGCTTTACTGTTTATAGCCCTTGAGTAGGTTCCGAATAGAGAAGAGAATCCATCCAAGGAAAAACAAAGAAATACAAGCCAGCTAGAACTAGTGCACTAAGCAAAACTAGTTGCAGCACTTTTCCTAATCTCTTACCTGGGAGCACCCGCCAAAGCCATGAATACATCAGTTCCCAATTCCTAACTCAGCCGGAGCACCTTTACTAGTTGAGATCTTCTTCTCTAGTTCCAGCCAGACAATAATTCTTTGAGTATTTACAAAGATCGGTGTGCAAGAAGTCATAGTCAAATACTTTCCGCCCACATGTGACCCGTCTAGTTCTGCAGGCACGGGGTCAATCACGCTTATGTCTTCTGGTTCAACAATCTTGGTTTGCAAATACTTATAGACATACCAATAACCATTAGTTTCCAAATAAACACGATCACCTTCAACAAGGCGGTGAATATTCTTGAATGCTCCACCAAAACCACCACGATGAGCAGCAACCGCAAAGTTACCAACTTCACCGGGAAGTGCTGAGTTGTCGTAGTGACCAATACCAATCTCGTTCAGCACGGGATGCCATCTAGTTCCCTCAGCTACCAGCCTGGTCCACTCAGAACCAAACCTCGGCACATACATCCTGCCAAATATGTCACCTAAATTTTTAGCTTTATCAGGATTTACAAACTTCTGTTTCTCAGCAGTCTGCCCATACTCTTTGGCTAAGTTAGTTTGAGCTGCTGCCACAACTTCATCTTGAATAAAAACTTCGTATACCGCAAATAGCCCAACAAGAATTCCAAATGACACGAGAAGTTCACCAAAGACCAAGAGCTTAGATGTCTTAGGCCTTGGAGGAACAGGTGCCCAATGGATCTTCGTGCCATCAGGCAACTCAGTGTTTGTCATCGATTAGGAGCGTTTGGTCTTTCGGATAACTACCAAACCACCAGCAACAAAAGCCAGTCCAAAAAATACCAATGGCCAAGGTGAGAACCCGGTATCTGCCAAAGTTCTTTTCACGTCATCATCCAGAATCTTTGTCCAGATTGCATGCAGCGTGACTGCGGCATCAGGAATGTATGTTTCGGTATCAATGATCAAACCATCAAGAGAATCTTTTGCCCAGCCAGAGAACACGAAGCCATCTTTGGCAGGAGTTGGCAGCACTAGCCCATCATCCCCATTCTGATAGGTAACTGTGCTGATTGCTTCCCCGCCCTCAGTATCAAATGCGACATCAATGAACTGTGGGACAGAGGTTGTCTTAAAGAAAGCTGTTGGGACTGTGATCCAATCACTGTCGCGTCCTTCAAGCATGTATTGCAAAGTCGCGTTAGCCCCTCCGCCGTTTTCATAGAACCAGGCGTCAATCGCATATTCCTGGCCACCCACAATTGCGATATTCTGGTATGGATCACCGTAGCGGCCTTTGTCATACCAGTCGCCGGTGATAACACCATTGCCATCGAGAGACATCCAGAAGCCGTCATCGGCTAGCGCAAGAAATGAATATGAGCCTGAATCTGGAAATGTTACAAAACCTGTGTAATGAACAATTACTGAATCTGGCTGACAGCCGGCAACAGAGCCTAACTGATCGAAGTCAGAATCGATGTTATCTGCGTGAGTCCATGCATTCGGACATAAAGTATATGTCGCGGTGCGGTCAGGTGAACCACCACCTTCGTATGTATAGACAGCAACATTAAGGCCTTCATTCTCAGCCGCCAATGAAGGTGAGGTTGTCAAGGTAAGGCCGATAATTGCGGCCACTGCTACAGAAGAAAAAAGGCGAAATTTAGACATAAATAGATTTTACTCTGCTGCGGATAACTGGCCGCAAGCACCATCGATTTCTTTTCCACGGGTGTCGCGCAGGGTGGTGGGGATACCTGATTTCTCTAGTGTGGAAACAAAGAGCCTGGTGACCTCGGGGGTCGAAGCAGTCCAAATAGAGCCTGGGGTTGGGTTCAAAGGAATTGGATTGACGTGGACCCAACCCTTGCCCCTTGCGTTAAGTTTTTGACCTAAAAGTTCTGCTCGCCACTGATGATCATTCATGTCTCTGATCAAGGCATACTCGATAGAAACCCTTCTGCCAGTGGCCTCAAAATACGCTCTGGCAGCATCTAGTGCTTCGTCCACTTTCCATTTGGAATTGACGGGAATTAGTTCATCTCTGAGCTCATCATCTGGAGCATGGAGTGAAAGAGCAAAGGTGACTGGAATGTTCTCTTCAGAGAGCTTGATGATTGCAGGAACTAGTCCAACTGTTGAGACTGTGATATTTCTAGCTGACATTCCCAAACCGTTAGGTTGTGTTCCAACCATGGTTCTAATTGCCACCATCAGCCGGTTGTAGTTTGCCAGTGGCTCACCCATACCCATAAACACAATGTTGGAAACTCGTTCTTCATGCTCAGTATCTTTTCTGCCACCTAAACCACCCGCTGCAATAACAGCATTTGCTTGCACAATCTGATCAACGATTTCACCAGCAGTCATATTCCTTGTGAGCCCTGCCTGGCCCGTTGCGCAAAACGGACAGTTCATCCCGCAACCAGCCTGTGAACTAACACAGAGGGTAATGCGACCTGGATAACGCATTAGAACTGATTCAACTAATGCCCCATCGAATAATCTCCAGAGGAACTTGATGGTGTCACCATTATCAGTTTGCAATCTCTTCACTTCGGTCAATAATGGCGGCAAGAAAGCTTTGACTAATTCAGCTCTCCCCTCTTGTGGAAGATCCGTCATTAGTTCCGGGTTTGAGGTGTAATGGGTGAAGTAGTGCTTCTCGATTTGCTTTACTCTAAAGCTAGGAACACCTAGGTCTTTCGCCTCTTCATCTTTTTCTTCTTTAGTCATATCCACTAAATGGACCGGTGGGATTTGTCTTCTAGGTTTAGCTTCAAACTCTAGTAGCGGTCTACCAGAAGCATCTTTCTTCTGTTGCCAACCTTCGGTAGCGGGCTTTACCTGACGTGAGTCGGTCATGTAAAGCTCCTAAGTAAAAAGATCAGTATGAGATTTAAGGCGTTGGTCTTCCGGCATATCTAAATAGATCACCATAACGAAGTGGAACGATACGAACAGTTCTAAGCGGGTTAGGTGCTTCTAGCATCATGCCCTGACCTAAATACATCACCACATGATACTTATCACCATTGAAATCATCGGTGTATGAATACCACATCAGATCTCCTGCAACCGCGTCCTTAACAGGAACGAGCCTTCGCTTCCCAGCCATGTTATAGAACTGGTTGGTTGCGGAGTGAGTTCCGATGTAAATCCCCGCCGCAGCGTAACTTGCCTTAGTAATTCCACTGCAGTCCCAAATATTTGGGCCCATACCGCCTAGAACATATCTCTCACCAAGTTGCTGCCTACCAAAGTTGAAAGCGATGTTCACTTTCTCCGTATCTGGTGGACCAACATCATACAAACTTGGGGCATCAATTGGACCAGTTGCATTCGGATCGTTTTGTCTAGCTTCATCGATCATCCCCTGGACACGTTGCTGTTCTAAAGATGTTGAGATGTTTTCTAACAAAGCAAGCTGAGCAGTGAATGTCTTGTTTAGTTTCTTCTGCTCATCAACTTTTGTCTGCAGGGCACTAGCTGCTGCTTGAGCTTCTCGCAGAGCGGTCTTAGCATCTGCAGTCTTCACAGCTAGCTCTGCCTTGGCATCTTTTAGTTGACTCTCTAACGAACTTGCATATTGCTGACGCTGAATAGCGCCCTGATAGATCTGGTCGCTTGATTGGGCAATCTTTTCTTGTGCTCCTAATTGATATAGAAGGTTGCCAGCCTTTTCAGAATTGAGAAAAAGATTTAGCGAGGTTCCAGCTGCTCCATCACGCCACATCTGGCTAGCAATCTGAGCGAGCTGAGTCTGTGCTTGCTCTGCTTCAGCAGCAGCGGCCTCAACTTTGGTCTGGAGGTCAGCGACTTTGCTGGCCATTGCTTCTTCTTCGTCCTTAGCCTGGTTGTATTTTTCAGCCTTGATCATCGCGGTCTTTTCCAAGGCGGTCTGCTCGTTGGTTAGGTCCGCAATAATCCCCTGAAGCCTCGTAATCATGGCCTGCTTGGTTGCCACATTGCGCCTAGCTTTTACTACCTCATCTTGTGATGGGTAAGGCTTGACAGCAAAAGCGCTTTGAGCGCTGAGCCCCCCAAAAATTAGACCGGCAACGACAAATACAGCCAAAAGGCGCGAGCGTAAAGACTTCATGACCTTCCACCTCCTGCATTTATCGGCCTTTAACTAAACTAACACCGTCCAAGGATATTGTGAGGTTGCATTAACCCCTAAATAACAAGTAACCTTGACCCTTGGTGCTCTAAAAGCTCCATCGCTTTGACGGCCCCATCGTTTAGTGGCCTAGGACGTTGCCCTTTCACGGCAGTAGCACGGGTTCGAATCCCGTTGGGGTCACCAAGCGAAGGTGTTTGAGAAGTACTTCTGGTCCTGTAGCGCAGTTGGTTAGCGCGCCGCCCTGTCACGGCGGAGGTCGCGGGTTCAAGTCCCGTCAGGATCGCTGCGATGTAAATCGCTCAGCCTGTTCTAGGTTGAGGCTGGATAGCTCAGTTGGTAGAGCGAACGACTGAAAATCGTTAGGTCCGCGGTTCAATCCCGCGTCCAGCCACCACTTGCTCAATAGCTTCCACTCTAAAAGTTTCCCCCGCAATAAAAATCAATTCCTTATTTAGTCGTTCGCCGACTGCGCCCACCTTGGCACCCGACTTGTTATAGATACCAATCTGTGAGCCGATGTATCGCTTGTAATCGAATTCCAAAAGAGCAACGCTCTCATGCCCTGCTTGAAGCATCGCTTCAGCGATGTCTATTGGTTCGACCCAAGACTCGTTGTTATAAGAGACAACTAAAGTTTTAGCTTTCGCATTAGCAATAACATCCTTGAATGCCCCCGGCATCTTTCTTCGCTTGTTGAACACAGAATGGTTCACACTGGATCGTGAATCTAATCTCTTCATAGCCACACCATATACAGGTGGCTTATCCCACCTGACCAGAGTCTCCCAGATGTGGTAGTTAGTGAAGTAACGGTGCTGGTTATAAGGCGGGTCCATGTAGAACAGATCTACCTCAGGCAAATCTTTAACTACATTCTCTGCTAACCCCAGAATGCTCTTACCGGTACCTGGAATCAAATCTGGAATCTTTAGCTCTAATTCATTACCGGCACGATGTGACCAGCTCTTTAGATATGCCATGTGTTGCCCAGTAGTGCTGTCAACTTTGTCGGCGGCCAACATCAGCGAGGTAAGCAAAATATAGTAATCGCTATCGTTTTGGAAGTTTTTCTCCAACTCATCTCTTATAGCGTCAATCCGAATACCGTTCTTAGGCTGAAAGAATCGCGCATCCTCGCAGAAATGCTCTGTGAAATAACCAGGGACCCCAGGCAACCCAGAGAGATAATCAATCTTTTCCTGCAGAGCTGCCATATTCACCTGATTGGCATCTGTTTCTAGGTAGCACTTGCCTAATACATCGCTATAGGTAGCGCTATCGGAAGCTATTACCGATAGCCCCATGCGCTTGAACTCCCCCGCAACTCTGGTAGTTCCAGTAAACAGGTCAACAGCGGTCTTAGCCTCTGAAGCCTGGGCTATCGCCCCTAAAACCCCCACCAGCGTGCGCTTAGAGCCTAGATATTTGATCACGGTCTACCTTTGCTCATTTTCACAGAGTATCAGGCGGATAACACTAGGCTTGTCTAGGGTTTTACCCCGCCTGCAGAGTCGAAGAAACATACCAGAAAGAGCATTTCGCTATGGCACCTCTCGCCCATTTACGTTGGATAGGTCTCGTCTTTATCTCGATGGCCATCTCTATTGTGATTATCGATGGAACCATCGTAAACACCATTACCCCTAAAGTTATCGAAGCACTTAACCTTTCCAGCAACGAAGTGCAGTGGGTTCAAGAGAGTTATATTTTAGTATTTGCAGCTCTGCTCTTGGTCTGGGGTTCCATTGCAGATGCCATCGGTAGGAAGCGACTGCTGGTAATTGGTATTTTGCTCTTCGTGGCGGCCTCCGTTTGGGCAGGTTATTCCAACGACGCTACACAATTGATTATTGCCCGAACAGCTCAGGGCCTTGGCGGCTCTATGGTGCTACCAACAACTCTCTCTCTTGTTAATGCAACCTTCCAGGGTAAAGAACGTGGGATTGCTTTTGCTGTCTGGGGTTCAACCATCGGTGGAATGGTAGCTCTTGGTCCTGTCTTGGGTGGTTGGCTTGCCACCAGTTTTGGTGATGAAGGTTGGCGACTAGCTTTCAGCATTAACTTACCTATTGGAATTCTTATCGTTGCCGGTCTCTTGCTATTCGTGAATGAATCTAAGGTGGAGCAACGTTCAGGTACACCGGATTTCCTTGGCGCATTTCTTTCTGCCGCGCTATTCCTAACTCTGGTATTCGGTCTTATCGAAGGCCGTAACTACGGCTGGTGGTCTGTAAATAAAGAATTCACTGTTGGTTCTTGGACTTGGGGTGACCCTGGCTTCTCCGTAATACCAGTGGTGCTTGCTCTTTCAGTTATCTTTGGAGTCCTCTTTGTGCTTTGGGAAAAAGCTAGAGAAAAAGCACAAAAACCAGTGCTGCTTGATTTGCAGCTATTTAGCATTACCTCTTTCCGTAATGGTTCCATCGCTGCGCTAATCATCTCTATGGGTGAATTCGGAATTCTCTTTGCAATCCCACTCTGGTTGCAGAATGTTCTAGGACTTTCTCCAATCGATTCCGGTCTAGTTCTACTTTGGTTAGCCGGTGGTGCTTTCCTGGCATCAGGAGTCGGTGGAGCACTGAGTGGAAAGCTAGCGCCAGCGCTTGCCGTCCGCATTGGTGTTGGACTTGAACTCTTAGGTGTTATCGGTATCGCAGTTCTTTCAAATGATCAAACCGGCTGGGGACCAGTCGCACCCTGCCTATTCATCTACGGTCTTGGTATCGGATTAGCGACCGCTCAACTTACTGGAGTAATCATGATTGATGTCCCTATGAACCAGATTGGCCAAGCATCAGGTTCGCAGAGCACTGTTAGACAGATCGGTTCTGCATTGGGAATCGCTGTGCTTGGAACAGTGCTATTCACCCAGGTGCAAAGCGCTCTGATTAGTAAACTTTCTGACTTAGGCTTTTCAGGTGTTGGTGCAGAAGAGTTCACCTATACGGTTGTCCAATCAGCCGGAGGTGTAATCCCAGTTTTTGAAAATACCCCGCAGATTCCTGTTGAGTATGTCCAAGCGGCTAAAGATGCTTTCACTGAAGGTTCCCGGTGGGCTGCAGTTTCAGCTGCCCTGTTCTTAGCTCTTGGTTTCTTAGCAACATTTAGACTGTCACAGCACCAGCACGGTGAGAAAGCGAAACACTAATGCCACAACGGCACCAGCACGACAAAACCGCAGTAAACAAGATCAACCCACTCAGAACCTTATTTCTAGGTAGGGCACTTAGAAACGAAAAACTAGAAGGCGAATTACTTCCTAAGCGCATAGCGCTGCCAATCTTTGCTAGCGACCCACTTTCATCAGTGGCCTATGGCCCTCAAGAGCTACTAATGATTTTGACCCTTGGTGGAATATCTTTCCTTACCTTCGCCCCAGGTATTGCTCTGATGGTTGCTCTTTTGCTAACAGTGATTGTGCTTTCATACCGCAAAGTTATCCAGGCTTACCCTTCAGGCGGCGGTGACTACGAAGTCGCTAAGAAGAACCTGGGCCGTGGAGCATCCCTGGTTGTTGCCGCTGCTCTTCTTCTTGACTATGTAATGACCGTAGCGGTATCCGTCTCTTCAGGAACGGACAACCTAATCTCAGCATTTCCTGAGCTGGCCCCACATCGAGTTGAAATCGCAATCGGTTTCCTTGCGCTAATTTTTGCTATCAACCTAAGGGGTATCAGAGAATCTGGATTCTCGTTCGCTATTCCAACCTACGTATTCATCAGCACAGTATTTGTAATGATGGGAACGGGTCTATACAAAGTTGTCGTCTTAGGCCAAACCCTGGCTACTACATCAACTGGCTATGAAGTTCAAGCCGCTCACGAGTTCTTGGATAATCCAACCCAGGTAGCAGTTGTCCTATTACTCCTCAGAGCTTTCGCATCCGGTTGTTCAGCACTGACCGGTATCGAAGCTATCGCTAACGGTGTCCCTGCTTTTCGTGAACCAAAAATCAAGAATGCCAACATAACCATGTCTGTAATGGGCGCAACAGCAGTGTTGATGTTCCTCGGAACTACCTGGTTAGCGCTTACGGCTGGAGTGAAATATATCGAGAACCCAAAGGATCAACTGGGCAACGTAGACTTCTTCTCCACCGAGCCCCAGCAATCCCTGATGGCCCAGATTGGTATTGCCGTCTTTGGTCATGGATCGCTGCTGTTCTACATTCTTCAAGCCGCTACCGCTGCCGTGCTCTTGCTAGCGGCTAACACTGCATTCAACGGATTCCCGTTGCTGTCGTCGGTGTTGAGTAAGGATGGCTTTGCTCCGAAGATGCTGCAGACCAGAGGTGACCGTTTGGTTTACTCAAACGGCATGCTTTCGCTAGCTGTCGCTGCAGGAGCACTTATCGTTGTCTACCAAGCATCGGTGACAAACCTAATCCAGCTATATATCCTTGGAGTGTTCACTTCTTTCACGGTTGGCCAAATAGGAATGATCGTGCACTGGCGAAGAGGCATGCGTGAGAACAGCATTGTTCGTAAGGAAGCGCTCGGTGGGCTTGCCATCAACGGTTTAGGCGCTTTGATGACCTCATCCGTTCTGGTAATTGTTACACTAACCAAGTTCACCCACGGTGCTTGGTTGGTCTTCATCATCATGCCTGCTCTTTGGGTTTTGATGTATCAAACCAAGAAGTACTACGCAGAGGTTGACAAGGAGATTCAACTAAAGCCTGAGATCCAATTCGGCAGCAAGGGTGACTACGCAATCGTCCTGATGGATAAGTTAACTGCTCCGCAGCTAAAGGCCTTGGACTACGCGCTATCTAGTAAGCATGACAAGTTAGAAGTAGTTCACATTGCAGTTGATCCTGAACGGGCAGAAGAATTTGAAAGAGAATGGACTGAATACGGTATCCAGATTCCTCTTAGAATCATTCCTTCGCCATTTAGAGACTTCGGTGCACCGCTTAGCGAATACCTTACTGAGTACCGAGCCATGCACGAAGAACAACGTATGGCAATTTATCTACCTAAGTATGTTGTTGGTCACTGGTGGGAGCACATCTTCCACAACCACCGTGCTAATAGAATCCGTAAGCAGCTAATGTATGTGCGCGGAGCGATGATTGTGCTTGTCCCTTGGCGACTAGAGTCAGCAGACAACATTGATCTATTCTCTAGAGCACCAATGCCGGGAGACGTTAGACGTGGTGAGCGACTTCGTTCAAGAAGTTCATTGCGCAGACTCGAAGGTGGCAAGAACACTGTCATCAGGATGACTGCTAAAAAAGATGCCACTCCTGATGACATCCTGGATCCCAACGATGAGCAGTAAAGATTTTTCTTTAGTATTTATCGGCGGAGCATTGGGCGCGCTTCTTAGATATTTAATCGGTGGAACTCTAGAACTTACTGTTGGATTGGATTTTGCTGGCTCACTTTCGCTTTTGCTAGTGAATGTTCTTGGAGCGATGTTCCTGGGCATAGTTAACTTCCATCCAAGATTTGCGAACGAATCTAAGAAATCTTTCTGGGCTGCAGGTTTCTGCGGTGGTTTCACCACTATGTCTGGAATTGCAATCTTCCTCTACCAATACCCACCACTACTAGCGATGCCGGCAGCAGCTGTCATGTTTGGTTTTGGATTCATTGGATACGCAGCAGGAGCTAACATCGGCAGAGCTAGCAGAGAAGCAAAATGATCGCAGGAGAAGTATTCAACCCAGTAATGCTGATCGGCATTGCCCTCGCTGGTGGCTTAGGCTCAATCATTAGATTTGCCATGAGCAGGTGGCAAGGTTACCTACCTTGGGGAATCCTGCTGGCTAACATCACAGCCTCCTTCTTCGCTGGCTGGGCTGTTATCTATTTCACCAACGACAACACTTGGATAGCCATAACAGTGGTTGGCTTAGCTGGTGGACTCTCCACTTTTAGTTCTTGGGCAGCAGCAAGCGTCCAGCTGGTTGCCTCTGGCAAACTGTTCAGACCAGCCCTATACACACTGTTAACGCTGATACTTTCCTCCACAGCAGCCTATTTCGGCCTACTCTTGGGTTAACGCCTGATAAACTCATAGCCAGATTTATTGATTCCTGAGCATCAACTGCCCAGCCTAGAACGAAAAAAGGGGGCTCGCCATGGGGCGTGGCCGTCAGAAAGCTAAAAACACCAAGGTCGCACGCGATCTCAAGTACTTTAGCCCGAACACAGACCTAACTGCACTGCAGGCGGAGCTTGCCACGAGCGGCGAACCTGACTACGAAGACAAGTGGGCAGATCTTTACCCTGACGAGCAAGAAGAAACCGCTACCGATAACACCGATAGCGGTTCCAACTCTTCTAACTAAGCCTGTTTAGGTTTGCGCTCTGGTGCAATAGCCAAGAGCAAAACTCCAACTGCAAACCAAGAACCTAATGTTGCCCACTGGGTGAGAGTGCTAGCTTCTGGGAAATAACTAATGCTGCGAAGCAAGTGCACCTCAGCACCGAGTGGAAGATATTGGCCAAAGGTTCCAAACCCGGTCGGATACAGCTCAACAGGTAGCGAGATAGCAGCAAGTGGGTTTCCGACAATAAAGAACAACCCAATTACCAAGAGCATCCCGACTCGACCAGCCAAAGCTGCCGCCCCCATAATTGTTAGAGCCACAGCGGAAATCCCGAGAGCAACTACAGCAACCTCTAGGAAGTAATTACCTTGTAGCGAGCCTAGCCAAAGGTTCAAAATGGCAACCATGGAGAATGAAGCTAACGTCGCTGCAAGACCGGCAACCAAGAACTTCTGACTGGTTTTACGAAGTCTGATGGAACCAAGTAGCCCTACTACGATGCCCGCAATGATGAGAGGCAGTGAACCAGCAGCAAGACCAGCTCCTCTAGGGTCTTTGGTCCCCAGTGGAGCCAGATCCTCGATAGCAAAGTTAATTGCGCTCACTCCATTAGCTGCAGTGATCTGCGCACCAAGTTCAACACTGATGTTGGTAAGTACCTGCGCCATTGCAGGTGAGGCACCTGTCGCAATCAGCATCTGAGGTGTGTCAGTTAGAACCAGCGCACCATAAACCTCACGATGTGCTATTGCGGTCTTAGCTGCTGCTAAGTCTTTGTATTCAATGAACTTGAATGCTCCTGGTTGCTGCTGATCAAACTGGGCTTGCACACCTTGAGCAAGGTTAGGAACAGTTGAGGTAATGCCAACCGGGATGGACTTAGGAGTTGCTGTTGCAACTGGCCAAGCGAATATTGTCAAGATAACGCTGACAATAACTGTCACCATAACCGAGATCTGAATAACTGGTTTTAGAAAGTCTGACTTCCCTGGGGTTGAAATTACTACTTGTTCTTCAGGCACGGCTGAACTCCTCTGTTTGCATACTTGTAAAGTTTGCCAGTGGTACTGCAGATTGCACTGCTAATAACTGGCTTAGTTTGAGTAATGCCCAACTAATCGAACAGCCCCGCCGTCAACACCCTTAGCGCCTTGGATGTAGCCTTCTAGGCTGCAATCGTTCGACTCGACTATGCCCAGTGGCCAGGTGTATAAACCTGCTTGGTTTAGGTGTTGTTGTATTTCTGTTGCCTTATCTGCTTTAACAATCACCGCAAAACCTAAGCCTAGGTTCCAGGTTGATTCAACTTGGTTAAGACTGAAGTTTCCCCAACGGGCTAATACTTGGAAGACATCTGCTGGCGTCCACGAACTTCTTTCAACGTCAAGTGTTGTGTTCTTAGGTAAGACTCGAGCTAGGTTAGCTCCAATACCACCACCGGTAATGTGGCTCATGGCTTTAACTGAAGAACCAAGATCACTTTCTAGAAGTTTGTTTAGGATGCCTGTGTAAAGGCGGGTTGGTTCTAGTAATACTTCACCTAGAGATTTACTGCCGAATTCTTGAACTGACTTGCTGTAATCAAACTTGTTCTCAGCGACAATCTTTCTAACCAGTGAGTAACCGTTGGAATGTAATCCTGAGGACTCAAGACCTAAAACGATATCTCCAACCTGAACTTTGTTAGGTCCAAGTAGTTTGCTGTATTCAACTGCACCAACAGCAGCTCCAGCTACGTCATACTCATCTGGTTTTAGTAAGCCTGGGTGCTCAGCTGTTTCTCCACCGATTAAGGCAACACCAACTTCAGAACATGCTTTAGCAATACCTGAAACGATATCTGCAATTCTTGAAGGCACTACTTTCCCCGTAGCAATGTAGTCAGTCATAAACATGCTCTTAGCGCCAACAACGACAATGTCATCGACGACCATGCCGACTAGATCTTGACCGATGGTGTCGTGCTTATCGATTGCTTGCGCAATGGCAACCTTGGTACCAACGCCGTCGGTTGAGGTAGCAAGTAGTGGTCTAGCAAAGCTCTTTAGAAAGGAAACATCAAACATCCCAGCGAAACCACCAAAGCCACCAACTACGTTTTCGTTTAGTGTGCCCTTGATGGATTTCTTCATTAGCTCAACAGCTAAATCACCTGCATGAGTGTCAACACCAGATTCGGCGTAGGCATCACTCATTACTTGCCTCAAGAACCTGGTTCATTTCACTTTCAGCAGTTTGTTTATCATTGCTCTGGTTCTTCTCTAACAGGTTCTTACCCAGTCTGTCTTCAGCTGGTAATTCGATTGGGTATTTACCGGTGAAGCAAGCTGTGCAGAGTTCTTTCTCTTCCTGGTTAGTAGCAGCAACCAT
>JAEMTJ010000010.1:29898-32893 GCA_016462375.1 Rhodoluna sp.
GTCTGTGAAGGCTGAATAAATGTTCTACCAACATAAGCATTCTTAACTAGACCATGACCAAAAGGAATGCCTGACTCTTGGCTATAACCAATAGCTGCTGGTGTTCCTGATTCAGGGGTCGGAATTACTAAATCTGCATCAACTGGGTATTCCTTGGCTAAGGTCTTACCCATCTGGACTCTGGAGTCATAAACAACCCTGCCGTTGATGGTGGTATCAGGCCGAGCTAGATAAACATACTCAAAGACACATCCAGCTCTTTTAGTTTCAGCAAATCGAGTTGAACGCAAACCATGCTCATCAATAGCAATTAGTTCACCGGGTTCAACTTCTCTGACATAGCTTGCACCAACAATATCCAGCGCTGCAGTTTCAGAAGCAACTACCCAACCGCGGTCTAGTCTTCCTAGGACTAAAGGTCTAACACCTTGAGGATCTCTGGCTGCATACAAAGTTGTTTCATCCATAAAGACAAGACAGTATGCGCCTTTGACTTTAGGAAGTAGTTCTAATGCCGTTGCTTCTAGAGTGTGATCCATATCCCCGGCAAGAAGAGCCGTTAGCACTGCTGTATCGGTAGTGTTACCGCCGGTTATTTCATTCTCTGCTTGATCTGGATACTTTGCCTTCAGCATTTCCATGAGATCAGTCGTGTTGGTTAGGTTGCCGTTGTGACCTAGAGCAACTGTTCCTGATGAAGTTCTACCTAAAGTCGGTTGTGCATTTCTCCAAGAAGAAGACCCGGTAGTTGAGTAACGAGTATGGCCAACTGCAATGTGGCCAACAAGCGCTTCAAGGCTCGATTCAGAGAAAACTTGAGATACCAAACCCATATCTTTATAAACGAGAATCTTCTTGCCATCAGAGGTGGCAATTCCAGCAGATTCTTGTCCACGGTGTTGCAGCGAGTAGAGGCCGAAATAGGTTAACTTGGCAACTTCTTCACCTGGTGCCCAAACGCCGAATACGCCACACTGATCCTGCGGGCCTTTTTCGTTAGGCAGCAAATCATGATTTAGCAGTCCATCTCCACGAAGCAAGGGCAAGGTCCGTCTCTAATAGTGGGGCGGGAAGTTACCTGATAAAGGGATTTAAACCCCAAATATTCATGCGCAACAGGATAAGTTTAGCGGCTAGTTAGCGCTGACTTTAGAAGCCTCGGCTTCTTTAGTTCGTCTGTTTGATAACAGGTCAACAACAACAGCAACCACAACTCCAAAACCGGCGCCACCGGCCAGAGAGTAAATCAGGAGCTGGGTGATAAAGCCTGGAGTCTTCGCATCTGGGTTATCGATGGTTAGCGAGAGCACAATAGCAATAGCCGCTCCCAGAGCTAAACCAGTTAGCGAGAATGGGATGAACTTAGGTGCTCGACGAATCTTTACCGTCTCAGTTTTAGCGTTGGACATGCTTTAAGGCTAACGGTAATACTTCCACAAGTGTCGCGCTCACTCCACTTGCGCTGACTTTATGTTCAGCCAGAGCCTGATCCCAGGTTAGATATCCAAGAGCTAGGTTGAACCAAACCCTTGGGCTGATCTCGACCACGTTGGGAGGTGTCCCTCTGGTGTGCCTCGACCCTTCGATACATTGAGTTGCCCCTAGTGGTGGAACTCTAACCTCAACTGAGTTACCGGGGGCAACTTCAGCAAGTTCCTCTAAAAGGTATCTGATAGCCGTGATAAATGAGTCATCTGTTTCATTGCTACTAGAGCCAGATTTGATAACCGCTTTGATTGCAGCAACACCATCGAAATGGGAAATACGTCTTCGCGCCATACACATAGATTAGTGGGCTGTTTATAACTCGAACACGCAATCGACAACTTTGCGACAATCACTCTGCTCACTAAACGCATGGTTAGTTTAGCCAGAGATAGGACAAAACCCCCAGAGGAAACTGGGGGTTTTGTTTGAACCTCTTGACGAGGGTCGAATCGGAAGACAAGCTCCGAAACGTTCTACGTTTTGAGTATGCCATAACTACTTATCTTTAGGAATAGTTATGCACCTTCCGGTTCGGCCCTCCCCTTGGTCCATGCCCTACGGGAGGACAACAAATGAGTAAACCTCATATCGTTGTTCTGGTTCTGACAGTGGTGAAGATATTGCTTGTAATTATCGAAGCCATAATCAAGATCAGGTAGAACCAAGTGAGCCCCGGTGCATCAAGCATCGGGGCTCACCCCATAAACCAAATAAACTGAACCTAATGAAAATCTTGGTCCTAGGTGCTGGCGCTCGCGAACACGCGATTATCAAAGCGCTAATCAGAACTGGCACCGATGCCGACAAGATTACCTGCGCTCCAGGCAATGGTGGTATCTCCCAAGAGATCAATACCGTTCCTCTAAATCAGAATGACCCAGTTGCCGTTACTGCTTGGGCAAAGGAAAACAAGACTGAACTAGTAATCATCGGCCCGGAAGCCCCGCTAGTTGCTGGGGTCAGCGATGCGCTTAGGGCTGCTGGCATCCCAGTGTTTGGGCCAAGCAAGGCAGCTGCTGCCCTGGAGGGTTCTAAAGCTTTTGCTAAAGAAGTTATGGCTGCTGCTGATGTTCCAACCGGGATGGCTAGAAAGTGCGAAAACCTTGCAGAGGTTGAAGCAGCCCTAGATGCTTTTGGTGCTCCTTTCGTTGTCAAGGCTGATGGTCTAGCAGCAGGTAAAGGTGTCATAGTCACATCAGATAAACCAGCAGCACTGGATCATGCAAAGACTTTCCTGGATCAGGGCATGCAGATTCTGGTTGAAGAATTCTTAGACGGCGAAGAGGTTTCACTGTTCTTCCTAAGTGACGGAGAGGCAGTATTGCCGCTCTCTCCTGCTCAAGATTTCAAACGTGCTTACGATAATGATGAAGGGCCTAACACCGGCGGTATGGGTGCATACTCACCACTGCCTTGGTTGCCTCAAGACTTTGTTGAAGAAGTGCAGAGCAGAGTAGCGCTTCCAACAATAAGAGAGTTAGCAAGATTAGGAACTCCTTTTGTTGGG
>JAEMTJ010000041.1 GCA_016462375.1 Rhodoluna sp.
GTTCTTGAAGAACTCAATTCCTCTTTCGGTTCAATACCGAGAGATCGAACAATTGCATTGCCCGTGTTGTTTAGTAACCAGATCAACCAACCGAAAAGCCAGGTGAAAGCCAACTGAAACCTCACCACTGCTTTATTAACCCCCAACGGTAGAGTTAGCGCGAGTTTTTTAGGAACCAGTTCACCGATGAGGGTGGAAAACAATGTCGCGATGATTAGCGAGAGCGCAAGCGAAACGGCCTGCAGTGTGCCATTTTCGAGCCAGCTTCCTAAAAGACTGCTCTCAAGTAATACCGCTAGGGATGGCTCAGCAAGAAAACCGGTCAACAAAGTGGTCAGGGTAATACCAAGTTGAGCCCCGGATAGATGAGTGCTGGTTCGCTTTAGCGCTGCGATGCTTGCACTGAGCCCGCGCTCCCCCCTCGATCGCCTGGCTTCAAGCTCGGTTCGTTCAAGATTTATGAGGGAAAACTCGCTGGCAACAAATAGTCCAGTGCCGATTGTGAGCAAAATACCCAGCCCGAGAAGCAACCACTCGTTCATCGGGTTAGTCCTTTAAGGGTGCACGGGTCGGGATGGTCTGAGTCCATAACCCTTCTAGCATACCTGCGATGGCCTATGCGCATGCCCTTTGCACACCATAGTTACGCTGTAAAACTTCTAGTTCTCAAAGAAAAGGTAGGCTAGTTCCGCGCTATTCGGGTAAGCAAGTAAGAGGTGTTTAGGTGTCCGTGGACAATTCCCAATCCAGTCAAGAATTTGGAGCAAACCAGTGGCTGGTAGACGAAATGTATGGGCAATGGCTTCTAAACCCAGATTCTGTCGATAAGGAATGGGTTCCAATTCTTGAGAGTTACCACCTAGAAAAACAGGGTCAGCCGGCTGCCCCAATTGTTAGTGCGCCTGTTGTTCCAATTTCTCCAGTGACTGAGATCACCTCAACCGGATCTGTGCCTCTAGTTGCTAAAACCACAAGAGTTGAAGCTAAAGCACAACCAATTCCTGCTCAAGCGCCAGCTATCTCGCTAATCTCCGTTGCAGAAGATGCAGAAGACCAGGTCAACATCCTTAAAGGAATGTCTAAGACCTTAGCTGCAAACATGGATGCTTCTCTCAGCATTCCAACTGCCACAAGCGTCAGAGCAATCCCAGCAAAGCTGTTGATTGATAACCGCATTGTCATCAACTCCCACCTTGGGAGAACTCGCGGTGGAAAAGTATCTTTCACACACATGATTGGCTATGCAATTATTCGTGCTCTAAAGGAATTCCCTAGCCAGAACGTTTACTACGAAGAGGTCGAAGGTAAGCCTGCTTCAGTATCACCTGCCAACATCAACTTTGGTTTAGCAATTGATATCCCTAAGCCTGATGGTTCAAGGGCATTGCTGGTTCCTAATATCAAGAAATCCCAGCGACTTAATTTTGCCGAATATCTAAATGCATATGAAGATCTTGTTAAGCGCGCGAGAGATAGCAAACTAACCGCTGAAGATTTCTCTGGCACAACAGTTTCGCTCACCAATCCAGGTGGAATTGGAACGGTCCACTCTGTGCCAAGACTTACTAAAGGCCAGGGTTGCATCGTTGGTGCAGGAGCTCTTGATTACCCTGCTGAATTCCAAGGCATGAGTGAAGAACACCTAGCCAATCTTGGTATCAGCAAGGTCATCACACTTACCTCAACCTATGACCACAGAGTCATTCAGGGAGCAGGCTCTGGCGAGTTCCTAAGAATTATTAACGAACTTCTCCTAGGTGAGCGTGGTTTCTACGATGAAATTTTTGCAGACCTAAGAATTCCATACCAGCCAATTCAATGGGCAACTGACTTTGACTTGAACGACGCAAATCCTAGAAGTAAAGAAACTAGAGTTCAAGAACTTATCAACGCTTACCGTGTTCGCGGGCACCTAATGGCAGATATTGATCCACTTGAATATCAGCAGCGCACTCACCCAGACCTAGATGTGCTAACTCATGGTTTAAGTCTTTGGGATCTTGACCGTGAGTTTAACACCGGTGGCTTTGGCGGTAAATCAAAGATGCTCGTCAGAGATGTTCTGAAGATTCTTCGTGACACATACTGTCGCACAGTCGGTATCGAATACATGCACATCCACAACCCTGAAGAGCGTCAGTGGATGCAAGAAAGGCTTGAGCGTCCATACGAGAAGCCGAGCCATGACCAGCAACTGAGAATTCTTGAAAAACTCAATGAAGCAGAAGCTTTCGAGACCTTCCTGCAAACCAAATTCGTTGGCCAAAAGCGCTTTAGCCTTGAAGGTGGAGAATCAACAATTGCTTCCCTAGATTCAATCTTGCAGGCTGCGGCTGACGCCAACTTTTCTGAAGTCGCCATTGGTATGGCCCACCGCGGGCGTCTAAATGTGCTCACCAACATTGCTGGTAAGACCTATGGTCAAGTCTTTAGAGAGTTCGAGGGTAACGCTGACACTAAGACTGTCCAGGGCTCAGGAGATGTGAAGTATCACCTGGGAACTGAAGGAACCTTCACCGGCCCTAACGGAAACCAAACCAATGTTTATCTAGCGGCTAACCCTAGCCACCTAGAAGCTGTGAACCCAGTGCTAGAAGGTATTGTCCGAGCAAAGCTTGATCGCATCGATAAATCTCCTGCTGAATATCCAGTACTGCCAGTTCTGATTCATGGTGATGCTGCATTCGCAGGACAAGGTGTTGTTCCTGAGACGCTAAACATGATGAGCCTACGTGGTTACCGCACCGGTGGAACTATCCACATTGTGATCAATAACCAGGTTGGTTTCACTACCCCACCGTCAATGTCACGTTCCACTATTTATGCAACAGATATAGCCAAAGGTATCCAAGCACCTATCTTCCACGTCAACGGTGATGACCCAGAAGCAGTGGCCAGGGTTTCACAGTTGGCTTTTGACTACAGACAGAAGTTCCAGAAAGATGCTGTGATTGATCTAGTCTGTTACCGCCGACGTGGACATAACGAAGGTGACGACCCTTCAATGACTCAGCCGTTGATGTATAACTTGATTGAAGCTAAGCGTTCAGTCAGAACACTTTATCTAGAGTCTCTTGTTGGTCGAGGAGATATCACCCGTGAAGAGTTTGAACAGTCGAACACTGACTTCCAAGCAAGAATGGAACAGGCTTTCACTGACGTTCATGAAGCTATGTCAACACCTGTTGAATTACAGGCAAGACCTATCGGCATTGGAACAACTGCAAGCGATCACCCAGAGATCAACCACGAAAGTGCAATCAAGAGTGAAGTTGTTGAACTCATCGGTAACGCTCACAGCAACCTACCGCCTAACTTCAACGTGCATCCTAAGTTGCAGCAGCTGCTTGCCAAGCGCTTGGAAATGTCACGCGAGGGTGGAATCGACTGGGGCTTCGGTGAACTGCTAGCCCTTGGTTCATTGTTGGTTGAAGGTGTCAACATTCGTCTTTCTGGGCAAGACACTCGTCGCGGCACCTTCGTGCAGCGTCACGCTGTATTCCACGATCGTGAAAATGGCCAAGAGTGGATGCCACTTAGAAACCTAACTGCAAACCAAGCCAAGTTCTATATCTACGATTCACTACTGAGCGAGTATGCGGCTATGGGCTTCGAATACGGTTACTCAGTTGAGCGCAAAGATGCATTGGTACTTTGGGAAGCCCAGTTCGGTGACTTTGCAAATGGGGCCCAGACCATTCTTGATGAATTCATCTCTTCTGCAGAACAGAAGTGGGGACAGCATTCATCTCTAGTGCTTCTTTTGCCACATGGCTATGAAGGTCAGGGACCAGACCATTCTTCCGCTCGTATCGAAAGATACCTGCAGCTTTGTGCTGAGAACAACATGACTGTTGCTCAACCTTCAACTCCAGCAAACCACTTCCATCTACTGCGCAGACAGGCATATGCTCGTCCACGCAGACCTCTGATTGTCTTCACACCTAAATCGATGCTGCGTCTAAAAGCTGCTTCGTCAAAGGTACAAGACTTCACCACCGGTTCATTCCAGCTGGTAATCGATGACGAACGTGGACTAAACAAGCAGAGCGTTAAGCGCGTTCTCTTTTGTTCAGGCAAGGTTTATTGGGATCTGCTAGCTGAAGCTCAGAAGCGCGGCGACCAGCAGACTGCAATCGTTCGCGTCGAACAGCTTTACCCAACTCCGGTTGATGAAATCAAGCAGGTTTACGCTCAGTATCCAAACGCTGAGCTGTTCTGGGTTCAGGATGAGCCCGCTAACCAGGGCCCTTGGACATACATTGGTCTTTTCCTACCTAAATACATGGGTGGTCAGGTTGCTAAACTCATTTCTCGTCCAGCTAGTGCTTCTCCGGCTACTGGATCAGCCAAACGTCACGCTGTTGAGCAAGCAGACCTAGTTGAAAGAGCGTTCTCCTAAACCTTATGGATCAGCCAAGACGCAACATAAGAATCGTCATCATCGGTGACGATATCATTGGCGCAGGCGGCGACCCTAAAGGCCTTGGTTGGGTTGGTCGAGTAATAGCTAAAACCCAAAGCGATTACCCTCGGATTGATTTCTATAGCCTGCCGACTCCAGAGATAACCTCAGCAGGACTTAGCGAACAATGGCTAGAAGAAGCCTCTAAGCGCTTTTCACCTGATACCGATAACCGACTAATCGTTTGCCTCAATTCACACGACATCAACGCAGGTATCACAATGTCTCGCTCGAGACTGAATCTTGCTAACATCTTGGACAGTGCTGCCAGTAAAGGTGTGCAGTGTTTTGTAGTATCACCAATTCCAAGTCGCAATCCACAACTGAACTACGAGATCGAGCATCTATCAGCCGGCTTCGAAGATGTTACCGCTAGAAGATCATTACCATTCGTAGATTGCTTCAGGCCATTAGTAGATCACCAAGGATTCAATGAGGAGTTGAAAAATTCAACTCTAGGGATGCCTGGCCAGCTAGGACATGGACTTATTGCCTGGTTGGTGCTGAACCAAGGTTGGTATCGCTGGTTAGATTTGCCAGAACAAGAGATTTAAGAGAAAGGCCCTGACTAGTCAGGGCCTTTATTCAATCCAGCTCAGATCTGAGTGAACTCGATATCTTGTTGAAGAAATCAGAATTTCGGTCAGAACCCGACGAAGAATTAATCACTAGATTCGAGATTGTTCGCTCCAAATCGTATTCGGCTTTGCAAAGCTGGCAGCTAGCTAGATGGCCATCAACTTCTTGCTTCACTTTTGCATCTAATTCATCTCCAAGATATTCATAGACTTTTCGTTTGGTTTCATGGCAACTTAGGTTACTCACTGTCACATTCCTTTACTTTTTCTTTTTTTCTAAATCAGGGTTGATGCCATACTCGATTGCCTTCTCGCGAAGAGCGGCGCGAAGAATTCTTCTAGCTCGGTGAATCTGAGTTCCAACCGTATTTTGAGAAAGGCCAGTGAAGTCAGCAATCTCCTTATATTTCCAACCGTCAACAAGATTTAGAAGAACTACTTCACGGAATACTTCGTCGATTGACGCGATAGCATCAACAATTTCTTCAGTTTCCATCTGGGACAACACAATGCTCTCAGCTGAAGCGCCGAGCTGAAATTCCTGAGCTTTGTCGTAGATGTAATCTTCCTGCCAGTCGTCGTCGATGTTAGGAGATACGGTTACGCGATTCTTGTTTTGCTTAGCTTCAGCAACACCCATAGAGATGTTGGTGGTGAAAATTATTCTGTTAAGCCAGCGTTTAGGGCCATTGCTGCGATCGACGTAGCTGTCCCAGTACTTGAAGGCCTTTAGGACTACAGCTTGAGCAAGTTCCTCACCAAATGTTTGGCTGCGAGTCTTTGCTATAGAGGCACGAAGAATGAATTCGTAGTGCGGGCCAATCTCTAGTTCGAAGTCGGCTAGTTTGCGTTCTTGCTCTTCTGGATTGGTGATGGCATTCCCCATATCGTGTGAGTTAATTATGTCTGACATGTACTTCTGCCGCTGCTTGCAGGATTTCGGGCCGTAGCTGTGACGGCGGGGTCTAGCACTGAGGTTTTTCAATAAAGTGGCTATAGCGTCTTCTTTCGTTTAGTTTGCTCGTCGTTGAACGGATGGGGAGCATCAAAATCTGATGCCATATACTTAATAACCAATGAGTGAACAAAATTATTCTCCAAGAGCCAAAGAATCTTGGCCGGCACCTTCGGTTCACCATGCAATCTCTGCTCAGGTCACCTTGCCGGGCTCAAAGTCTCTAACTAACCGAGAATTGGTGCTCTCCGCCCTTGCTACATCACCTACCCAGCTTAGGAAGCCTCTAGAATCTAGGGATTCCCAGCTGATGATCGAAGCACTAAGGAAGCTAGGAACCCAGATCAACCGCGATGAAAATGGCAACCTGCTGATAATTCCAGCAACCACTGACATTTCACTTGCTTCGGTCCAAATCGATTGTGGCTTAGCGGGAACGGTGATGCGCTTTGTCCCCCCAATGGCAGCTCTGACCAAAGGTGCAATAACTTTTGATGGCGATGAAGCGGCTAGAAGACGACCAATGAAGACGACAATTGAATCCCTTCGAGGTCTTGGCATAAGCGTTGAAGCAAACGAATCAGGTGCCCTCCCCTTTACTGTTCGATCAACAGGCCTAATCTCTGGTGGGGAACTAACAATTGATGCCAGTGCATCTAGCCAATTTGTTTCAGGATTACTTTTAGCTGCTGCAAGGTATGAGAAGGGGCTCACCCTTCAACACTCTGGCGAGCACCTACCTTCACTTCCGCACATCGAGATGACTATTGAAACACTTAGAGCTAGAGGTGTCCTAGTTCACCAGCCAGATGAATTGACTTGGGTGGTTGAGCCAGGAGATATCTCAGGTGGAGATATTGATATCGAACCGGATCTGTCAAATGCAGGACCTTTTATTGCAGCAGCTTTAGTTTTAGGTGGGTCAGTTACCATCAAGGACTGGCCAGCCAAGACTACTCAGGTAGGAAAGCACTTCGTTGACCTGCTAACTCAAATGGGAGCTGCCGTTTCAAGAACTGGTAACGACCTGACTTTCACTGGAACTGGGGTTATCAAGGGAATTGAAGTTGACCTTGGTATCGGCGGTGAATTAGCTCCAGTGATTATTGCTCTTGCTGTATTAGCTGAAGGTCCTAGCACTATCACCGGTATCGCTCATCTTCGAGGACATGAAACAGATAGATTGGCCGCCCTCACGGCTGAGATAAATGCTATTGGTGGAAATGCAACAGAGTTACCCGATGGCATTCAGATCACACCTGATAAATCTCTTTCAGGAAATACGTGGCACACCTACGAAGATCACCGGATGGCAACTGCTGGGGCAATTATTGGCCTTCGAGTCCCTGGCATCGTGATTGAAGATGTTTCGGTGGTTAGTAAGACGATGCCTGAGTTTGTTTCGTTGTGGACACAGCTGCTGGAGCAAAAAGCTTGAGTTGGTTATATGAACCTGGACCTCAAGACCACGATCTTGATGAGACAGATGTTCGGGTAAGACCAAACCCCAAAGGCAATAAACCTAGGACAAAGACTCGACCTTCACACTCTGATGCACCTATCGGTATGGTGGTTCAAGTTGACCTCGGTCGATACACCGTCCTTCTGGCAGATGAACGTGAGGTGTTTGCAACCCTAGCTAAAGAGCTTCGCAAAGAAGGTGTTGCTGTCGGAGATCAAGTTGCTCTAGCAGGAGATACCTCAGAGACTGTCGGTGCTCTGGCCAGAATTGTTCGGGTTCAACCTAGGACGACTCTGCTTCGCAGAAGTGCTGATGACACCGATCAGGTAGAGCGAGTAATTGTTGCCAATGCAAGCCAAATGTTGATTGTTGTTGCGATCAAGGATCCAGAACCTAGAACCAGACTCATCGATCGCTATCTAGCTGCCGCTTTTGATGCCGGGCTAAAGCCTGCTCTCTGCATTACCAAGGTAGATCTTGAAGACCCGGTTGAGTTTGTCAAGAACTTTGCTGAACTTTCAATACCCGTGATTCTTAACCGTCAGGACGCACCGAGTTTGGATTCGTTAAATGAATTCCTTACAGGTCAAGTAACGGTGGTAGTTGGCCACAGTGGGGTTGGTAAGTCAACTCTGGTGAACTCTTTAGCTCCAGAGGCAGCAAGAGAGACCGGTGGGGTCAACGCTGTTACTGGTCGAGGCAGACACACCAGCAGTTCTGTCAGGGCTATCAGATTAGGCTCTGCTTCCTGGATTATTGATACCCCTGGAGTTAGGTCCTTCGGACTGGGTCACATAAAGCTTGAGAACCTGCTGCGGAGCTTTGAAGACCTCTGGCAGGTAGCGTCCCAATGCCCTAGAGACTGCTCGCACCTAGTTGATTCCCCTGACTGTGGTCTGGATGAGGCTGTAGTTGCTGGAACGATATCGGTATCCAGATTAGATTCCCTGCGCAGACTGATGGTCTCTATCTCTAATTCAAGTAACGACTAACCTAGTTTTATGGATTACTCCGCCGACCTTGAGTTCGCTCTAAAACTTGCTGATATCGCTGACGCTATTTCTTTAGAGCGGTTCTATGCACTTGACCTCCACGTCGAGACTAAGCCGGATAAGACTCCTGTTACCGATGCTGACAGAAGTGTTGAAGCAGCGATTAAAGAAGAATTAAAAAAACAGCGGCCAAATGATTCACTAATCGGTGAAGAGTATGGAACAACCGGAGATAACCTCCACGGGCAAGGTAGTAGAACTTGGATCATTGATCCAATCGATGGGACTGCCAATTACATGCGTGGAGTTCCGGTTTGGGCGACACTGATTGCTCTTGCTGTTGATGGAAAACCAGTTGTCGGTGTTGTCAGTGCTCCAGCTATGGGTAGAAGATGGTGGGCAGCTCCAGGAATCGGAGCACACACCAAGCACATTGACGGACGCATCGCTGCTATTCAGGTTTCTAAAATCAGTGATTTAGAACATGCATCGCTTAGCTACAACAGTCTCAAACTATGGGATGAGAACAATATGCTAGATGAGCTTATGCAACTGACCCGTAAGGTTTGGCGCACCAGAGCGTATGGAGATTTCTGGGCATACATGCTTCTAGCCGAAGGCTCATTGGAAATTACCACAGAGCACAACTTAGCAATCTATGACATTGCTGCACTGGTACCGATCGTTGAGCAAGCCGGTGGTCAAATAAC
>JAEMTJ010000011.1 GCA_016462375.1 Rhodoluna sp.
ATTGTTTTGTCCGTAAACAGGCGAAGGGAGTGTGTTGCCTGTGATACTGGCCGCACTCACACCCATTTGGTGACGGCTGCTACTTTCAATTTCCCATTCAAGACGGGTGTTGGCGTTGATGCACTGCTAGACAAGATTATTCAGATGGTTCCACATCCGGTGGGGGACCCGAATGCGCCGGCTAGAGCGATGATCTTCGATAGCGTCTATGACTCTTATCGAGGTGTTGTTACCTACGTTCGTATGATTGATGGCTCGCTCAGCAATCGTGAAAAAATCACGATGATGTCTACTAAAGCAGTTCATGAATTATTGGAGATTGGTGTTTCATCTCCAGAGCCAGAGCAAACCAAAGGCTTAGGTGTTGGTGAAGTTGGTTATCTAATTACTGGCGTGAAAGATGTTAGACAGTCAAAAGTGGGTGACACTGTCACAACTGCAATGAAACCAGCAACGGTTGCTCTCAAGGGTTATTCAGAACCTAGGCCAATGGTCTTCTCTGGTCTTTACCCACTTGATGGTTCTGAATATCCGAATCTTCGAGAAGCGCTAGACAAGCTAAAGCTCAGCGATGCTTCTCTGGTTTATGAGCCAGAGACATCCGTTGCTCTCGGTTTTGGTTTCAGATGTGGTTTCCTAGGTCTACTGCACTTGGAAATTATTACCGAACGTCTTGAACGTGAATTCAATCTTGAACTAATTGCAACTGCGCCTTCTGTGGTTTATGAAGTAACGCTTGATGATAAGAGAGAAATAACTGTTACTAACCCGAGCGAGTATCCGGTTGGCAAAATCTCTAAAGTTCTTGAACCCATGGTTAGAGCGACAATTCTTTCTCCTAAGGACTACGTCGGTGCCATCATGGAGCTTTGTCAGGGTAGGCGAGGTGTGATGTTGGACATGCAGTATTTCGGAACTGATCGCGTTCAGCTCAGATACGACATGCCACTTGCTGAAATTGTCTTTGACTTCTTCGATAACTTGAAATCCAAAACACAGGGCTATGCATCTTTAGATTATGAAGAGAATGGCCTAGCTGAAGGTGACTTGGTAAAGGTTGACATCCTGCTCCAGGGTGAGCAGGTTGATGCCTTCAGTGCAATTGTGCATAAAGATAAGGCTTATGCCTACGGTGTGATGATGACTGGAAAGTTAAGAGAACTTATTCCTCGTCAACAGTTCGAGGTTCCTATCCAGGCTGCTATTGGTGCAAGAATCATTGCTCGTGAATCTATTCGTGCCATGCGTAAAGACGTTCTGGCTAAGTGTTACGGAGGAGACATCTCCCGCAAGCGCAAGCTTCTTGAAAAGCAAAAAGAAGGTAAGAAGCGCATGAAGATGGTGGGACGTGTTGAAGTTCCCCAAGACGCTTTCATTGCAGCACTTTCTTCGGACAAAGAGACCAAAGGCGAGAAGAAGGGCAAGTAATGGCCCAGTTCCCTAAAGGTGAAACAGCACCTCAGGATGGCTTGCTTCCCGCGCAGGCAAAGCTAAACGCTGAACTAAGAACCTTTCACGCATATATCCACGTTCCGTTTTGTAAAGCACGCTGTGGATACTGTGATTTCAATACCTACACAGCTCAAGAAATCGGTTCTTCATCGCAACATACTTTCGCCAAAGATCTAATTACCGAAATTGATTTCTCGAAGCAGGTATTAGAAAACTCTGGTGTCCCACAGCGCTCATTCAGCACAGTCTTCTTCGGTGGAGGAACTCCGACACTTCTCCCTGCTGAAGATCTGATTTCGATGCTACAAAAGATCAGAGACAGTTTTGGTATAGAGGCTGAAGCTGACATCACAACAGAAGCTAATCCCGACGCTGTTGATGTGGATTACTTGTTCAAACTAAAAGCAGCAGGGTTCACCAGAGCGTCTATTGGAATGCAGTCTGCAGTTCCCAAGGTGCTGGCGGTATTGGAGCGCACCCATAATCCAGAGAACGTTGCGATAGCTGTGAGGGCAGCAAAAAATGCTGGCTTGGCAACGAGTGTAGATCTGATTTACGGAACTCCAACTGAAACTATCGACGACTGGGTTGAAACACTGCAGCAAGCTATATCCCTTGATACTGATCACATCAGCGCTTACTCACTAATTGTTGAACCCGGCACCAAACTAGCTAGGCAAGTCAAAGTTGGTGAAGTTGAAATGCCTGATGATGACATTCATGCAGAAATGTATGAGGCTGCGGATGAACTGCTAACCAAAGCAGGGTTCACCAACTATGAAGTCAGTAATTGGTCTAAGAGTGTTGAAACAAGATCTAAACACAATCTTGCTTATTGGAAATCGATGGACTGGTGGGGTTATGGACCAGGAGCTCACAGTCATATTGGCGGTGTTAGATGGTGGAATGTGAAGAACCCTGCTGCATACACAGATCGAATAACTGCTTCACAATCACCTGCTCTGGAGCGCGAGCTTATAGATCAAGAGAACCAGAATATTGAACGGGTGATGCTTGAGACCAGGCTCGCAGAAGGAATTGATTTAGCGTGGTTAAAAAGTAAAGGTTTTGGGTCACAGGAAGTGATTTCCAACTTGATTGCGGAGCAGTTAATTGATGGTCCAGCAGTGTTCTCGGGGACGATTAGATTGACGACAAAGGGAAGGCTTTTAGCCGATTTTGTTGTCAGAAACCTCATAGGTTAGGACAGAATAGGATTACTACCAACTCAAGGGGGGAATGGAAATGGCGAACTGTTCGCAATGTCAGAAGAACGTGATTTGGGGAAAGTATTGCGCTGATTGCAAAGGTCAGCTAAACGGAACCGTTGGCTCCGCATGGACGCCAGGTCAAACGAAATTCAAAGCTGAACATGTGAGAGCAGCTTTGCTGCACCTGACACCGCTGCCGGCTCTGTATGCTGCTCTTTGGGATGTGGGTGCGCAGGCTAGATCTGATTTGTCGGCGACTTGGTTATGTTTCTTGTACTTAGTTCCAGCGCTCATTATTCGCTTTAGACCTAAGTCAACTGATTTTGAGAGGCGTCACGCCAACACATTCATAAATCTACAAATCAGTCTGCTCATCTACGTCCTTGTAATAGTTGGTGCCTATTATGGAGCTTTTAGTGTTTCAGGAAATGACGCAAATAATATCAATGGGTATGACTATTCAGGGGCACCATACCTAATAACAGTTGCCAGAGTGGGGGCCGCATTTGTGTTGGTATTTAGCTCGTTTTTTATGTTGCCATTGATTGCATCACTAAAGGCCCTTAAAGGCGATAACTTCCGCTATCCAATTGCCATCCGCTTTCTGAAGTAATATTGGCACTCTAAGGATAAGAGTGCTAACGCTCTTGTCTTTCTTCTAATACTGGAGTGGTGATGATCTCGGTTCGCAATCTGGCTGTGCTTAGGGCCATAATTGAGGACTTCATCGCAACCAACGAACCTGTCGCTTCTAAGTCTGTAGTTGAGCGTCATAACTTTGGTGTATCCAGTGCAACCATCAGAAATGACATGGCAACTCTTGAGGAAGAGGGATACCTCTCTGCGCCTCACACTTCGTCTGGGCGAATCCCGACAGACAAGGGTTATCGAGTATTTGTGGATCAATTAATTCAGGCTGAAGCTGAATCAGTTGAGATAAGGAAGAGCTTTACTGAACTGACAAGGCAATTCTCTAAGACACTGGATCAGTTAACCGATCTTGATGAACGCCTTGAAACTTCAGCACAGCTGCTAGCAAAGGCAACCGGAGAAGCCGCGGTGATTCAGTATCCAAATATGAATACTGTTTTAGTTAGGTCAATCGAGGTAGTGCGAGTTGCTAATAACAGGGCCTTGGTTTTACTCATTACTGAATCAGAAAGAATTCAGCAACACCTAGTTATTTTCCCAGCAGATGTTTCGGAAGAACTCCTTAGATTATTTAGAACAAAGTTTAATGCTGCGGCTTCAGGGAAATTGATTGATGATCTGCCCGCTTTACTGAAGCCCGTGCTTGAGTCCTTCGCGCCAGCAGATAAGGGTTCAGCTCAAGTCTTCCTTGAAGGGCTGTTATTGCTTATAGGCAGCAATCGACAAGACAAGATTGCCTTTGCGGGAGCTACCAACCTCGTAAGGCATGAAGACCAATTTGCTGGTGGGTTACCTTCCCTGCTGGAGACTCTGGATCAGCAGAAGGACCTCTTTGCATTTCTTTCAAATGTTGAGTCGGCAAAACCAAAAGCAATTATTGGCTCAGAAAACAGCGTTGTTGAACTTGCTAACAGTTCATTGCTGTTGTCTTCTTATCAGAATCAAGGCGATGACCTTGCCAAGGTTGCTGTTGTTGGTCCAACTCGGATGAACTATTCAAAGAACCTTGCTGCTGTCTTAGCTCTTGCCCATCTACTATCCAACGACTCTGAGGACTAATGGCCGATCACTACGAAGTGCTGGGTGTTCAACGTAACGCCAGCCAAGAAGAAATCAAGAAGGCTTATCGCAAGCTTGCGCGTCAGTTACACCCAGACATGAACCCTAGTGAAGAAGAGCAAGAGCGTTTCAAACTTGTTACCCATGCTTATGAAGTCCTAGGTGATCCACAATCCCGTCAGCAATACGACATGGGTGGCAATACTCCGTTTGGAGATATGGGTGGCTTTGGCTTTGGGGATATTTTTGAAAACTTCTTTGGTGGTGGACAACGTGGTCCTCGTCAGATGGCTGAACGCGGTCAGGATGCCCTACTTAGAGTTGAGCTAACCCTCGCTGAAGTGGTTACCGGTGTTGAAAAGAAAATTGAGATTGACACTGCTGTTACCTGTGTTACCTGCCTAGGAACCACCGCTAGACCTGGTACTTCGGCTCAAGTTTGTGATATCTGTCGAGGTTCCGGCCAGATTCAGCGACAGGTTAGATCCCTACTCGGTAACGTTGTGACTTCTGCTCCCTGTGGATCATGTCGCGGTTACGGTCAAACAATTCCTGACCCCTGTGTTGACTGTCGTGGACAGGGCAGGACTAGAGCAAGAAGAACTCTAGATCTAAACATTCCAGGTGGCGTTGAACACGGCTTACGTTTACAGCTAAATGGTCAAGGTGAGGTTGGTTTTGCTGGAGGACCTTCAGGAGACATTTATGTTGAGATCAGCGTTCGAGCTGATGAACATTTCGAACGAGATGGCGATGACCTTTCAGCAACATTGGAAGTGCCATTGCATGATGCAGCTCTCGGCACAGTTATTCCGATTGAAACCTTTGATGGAAGTCAAGATGTTGAAATCAAGCCAGGAGCACAATCGGGTGATGTTGTTACTCTAAAAGGTAAAGGAATCAAACACCTTAGACATAACGGCAGAGGAGATCTGCACATTCGCATTCAAGTTCAGACACCGAGCAAGCTTGATGCCAAGGAAAAAGAACTCTTCAAGAAACTTGCCGAACTTAGAAAGTCAGATAAAGCGAATCTTGCGAAAGTCAACCAGAGCACTTTTGGTCGCGGACGTAGACGCTAATGGTTGAACCGTTGTTTTATATGGAAGGCCTACAAGCAGCAGTTGGTTCTGTTGTTACTCTTACTGGCCCTGAAGCAAAGCATGCTGTTTCTGTTCGAAGAATGCAGATTGGTGAAGCTGTTCAGTTAACCAATGGTTTGGGATTGAGGGTCAAAGGAACTGTATCTGCAACTAGCTCTAGCTCACTTGAACTAAAAGTTTCTGAAGTCATTAGTGAATCTAAACCTGATTTGGAGATTACTTTGGTCCAAGCTTTGGCTAAAGGCGATCGCGACGAGTTGGCAATTCAAGCTGCAACTGAACTCGGTGTCTTTAGTGTTATTCCTTGGCAGGCAGCCAGAAGTATTAGCCGTTGGGATTCGGTCAAGGAAGTCAAAGCTCGGGCTCGCTGGCAACAGATAGTCAATGAAGCAGGTAAGCAGAGCCTTAGGGCTTTTTGGCCAGAGGTTAAGCCTTCAGTTTCAACTGCTGATTTGGTGAAGGCTCTCGGTGAGTTTGATTTGGTATTAGTCCTAGACGTAACTGGAAGCCAGGCTTTGAGTGCGGTGAAGGTTCCCAAGCAGGCTTGGATAGCCATAGTTGTTGGTCCTGAAGGCGGCATTGCTTCTGACGAGCTGGAAGTTTTAGCTGGCGCAGGGGCTCAGTTGGTAACTCTGGGGGCTAATGTGTTGAGAACTTCAACGGCTGGGCCTGCTGTTATAGCAGCCTTGACTCTTAGGTAATCGTCGAAGCCTAAACTGATAGCAAGAGGAGTTTTCATTGGATTGTATTTTCTGCAAAATCACCAAGGGTGAGTTGCCTGCGACTTTTGTTGCTGAATCAGAGCATGCGGTTGCCTTCAATGACATATCTCCTAGACAGCCAGTTCATGTTCTTGTTGTGCCTCGTGTTCATTACACCGACGTTGCAGAACTTGCGGTTGCAGATCCTGAAGTCTTAGCTGATGTTATTCAGCTAGGAGTTCGGGTAGCTGAACTTACTTCAACTGGCTCTTTTAGATTGCAGTTCAACACCGGTATCGAAGCTGGTCAAACTGTGTTCCACGCTCACGCTCACATAACTTCAACGACGCCGAGGGCATAAGTGCCAAAACAACCTAAAACACCTCAGACCACACTAAGTTTTGCTGTCACTGAAGTTGATCCTGTTTCAGTATTTGGAACCGAAGATTCTTTGCTTCGCTCGATTGAGGCGGCTCATCCTCAGGTAAGTGTTTTAGTCAGAGGTAATGAGATTTCTCTGTCAGGTAGTGAGGCAGATATTTATGCTGCTAAGAAGCTCATTGATGAAGCGATCGAGCTTTCCCTAAGAGGTGTTGCCTTGCAGCCGGCAGACATTACCCGTTCCGCCAGAGTAATTGAGCAGTCGCAGTCGCCTGCACAGATGTTAAGTCAAAGCATTCTCTCCTCTAAGGGGAAGAGCATTAGACCTAAGACTGTGAATCAAAAGAACTACGTTGATGCCATTGATGAGAACACGATTGTCTTTGGTATAGGCCCTGCCGGAACTGGTAAGACCTATTTGGCTATGGCTAAAGCAGTTCAGGCTTTACAGCGTAAAGAAGTTAGCAGAATCATTCTTACTCGTCCTGCAGTTGAAGCAGGTGAGCGTTTAGGTTTCTTACCTGGCACATTAACTGACAAGATCGATCCGTATTTGCGACCACTTTTTGATGCACTGCACGAAATGATGGATCCTGATTCAGTGCCAAAGCTAATGGCAACCGGAACTATTGAAGTTGCACCTCTTGCTTTTATGCGTGGTAGAACACTCAATGATTCATTCATCATCTTGGATGAAGCTCAGAACACTACACCTGAGCAGATGAAGATGTTCTTGACTCGTCTAGGGTTCAACTCAAAGATGGTTGTCACCGGAGACGTCACTCAGATTGATTTACCGAACGGTAATTCAGGTTTGAAGGTAGCCACCAGCATCTTGGGCAAAGTCGATGACATGAAGTTCTGTGTCTTGGATTCCTCGGATGTGGTTAGACATTCACTGGTAGCCAAGATTGTTGATGCATATGCCAAGTTCGAGCAAAAGGCAGCTGTTAGGAAATCAGGGCCTAATCGATGAGCATTGAAATAGAAAACGAGTCTGGGGTTGATGTTCAACTAGAAGAGATTCTGAATCTTGCTGATTTTGCACTAGCCAAGATGCATATCGACCCGGCTGCTGATGTTGAAATTCTTTTGGTTGACGAGAATGTCATGGAGTCGTATCACCTGGACTGGATGCAGGAGAGCGGTCCAACCGATGTGCTCAGTCAACCAATCGACGGGCTAAGACCAGGTAAACCAAATGCTCTCACTCCAGCTGGACACATGGGTTTGATTGTGCTCTGCCCACAGGTTGCTTCGAAGCAGTCGGTAACAGCAGGGCACAGTGAGCTTCAGGAAGTACTCACTCTGGTTGCTCACTCAATACTTCACCTGTTGGGCTATGACCATGCTGAACAAGAGGACGAGAAGGTCATGTTCTCACTTCAGCAGGAGATTGTTCGAGAATATTTGACTCATAAAGGAGCCTCCAACTAGATGCTCATCCTCGCCATAGTAATTGCAGTCATCCTTGCTCTGCTCACCTTGCTCTTTGCTGTCTCTGAGACGGCTATTCGTCTAAACGATGAAGATGAACGTTCAACCGATGGTATTTCCTTTGCCCGAATGGTTCTTTTGGGCGTTTTTGGAATAGTGGTTAGCCAATCCTTCACCCCTGGCAAGTTCAATTGGTACGTAGTTGCTCTGCTCTCACTGCTCATTGTTATAGGTCTTAGCATTCTGGTACAGGTTGTCAGTCGGTCCTTTGCTAAGCATGCTTTTGGTAAACGAGTGTTAAGGCTATTAGCGCCCGTTGTGAAGTCCATAAACATCCTCTTTACCCCTTTGTCGTTACCAACTGAAGTAACTGAAGAGTTCGAGCAAGAACTAATTGACTCGGTTGAAGAGTTATCTGAAACCATTGCTCGAGAGATCATGGTGCCAAGAATAGACATGGCAGTTATCTCGGTTGATGCATCTTTACAGGAATCGATGAGCGCTTTCTTTAGATATGGCTTCTCTAGGCTTCCAGTGATTGGTAAGAACCTTGATGACGTTAGAGGCGTCTTATACATCAAGGACGTAGCAAGGTTGATCCACGAGAATCCGGACAAGGCTGCAAGCCTAAGCAGCATTGAGGTAGCGCGTAAAGCAATATTCATTCCAGAGAGTAAGCCGGTTGATGATCTGCTGCAGGAGATGCAAAAGACTTCAACTCACATAGCCCTAATCGTTGATGAGTATGGTGGTGTTGCAGGACTTGTCACAATGGAAGATGTTATTGAAGAGATTGTTGGAAACATCTCTGATGAGTATGACAATGACCTACCTGATGTTGAAGTCCTTGAAGATGGCTGGGTTAGGGTTAGTGCAAGGCTAGGTTTAGAAGAACTTGGTGAGCACTTCGAGATTGAATTAGAAGACGAAGACGTTGACAGTGTTGGTGGCTTGCTAGCTAAGGTTTTAGGAAGACTACCTGGTAGATCAGATCAAATTGAGTTCTCTGGTTTGGAAATAAGAGTTGAGCGTATCGAAGGTAGACGTAAGAGAGTAATGACTGCATTAGTTCGGATGACTGAAGAACTAATCGCAGCTAAAAATGCATTTGAAGCAGATGGTGAATGAACGAATTTAGATCAGGTTTTGTAACCTTCGTAGGTCGTCCCAACGTAGGTAAATCAACCTTAACCAATGCACTGGTCGGTGAGAAGATTGCTATTACTTCTTCTAAACCACAGACCACCCGTCGTGCCATTCGTGGCATTGTAAACACCGAAGCTGCGCAGATCATCTTGGTTGACACTCCAGGACTGCACAGGCCTAGAACTCTCTTGGGTCAAAGATTAAATCACTTGGTTGAAAACACTCTCGGTCAGGTAGACGTTATTGGACTCTGTATTCCAGCAAACGAGAAGATCGGTCCAGGGGATGCCTTTATCAATCAACAGATTGGTGAGTATCGCAGGGCAAAGTTAATAGTTCTTGTCACTAAGAGCGAAACGGTTTCTAGAGATGCTCTGGCTAAGCAGCTTGTTGCTGTTTCTGAACTTAGGGAATGGGCAGCGATTATTCCAGTTAGCGCAGTTTCGGGTGAGCAACTTGAGGAACTCAAAGAGGTCTTAGGAACGCTACTTCCAGCTTCACAGGCTCTATACCCAACTGACATGGCAACTGAAGAAACCCTTGAAGAGCGTATCTGCGAATTGATCCGTGAAGCATCCTTGGAAGACTCTAGAGAAGAGCTGCCACATTCACTGGCTGTGACCATTGACGAGATGGGTAAACGAGAAGAGTCGAACATCTTCGACATTCATGCCAACTTATGGGTGGAAAGAGATAGCCAGAAGGCAATCATCATCGGTAAGGGTGGCTCAAGGCTCAAGCAGATTGGCTCTGAAGCTAGGGTTGAGATTGAAAAGCTTTTAGGCCACAAGGTCATGCTCAGAATCCATGTGAAGGTTGCCCCTGACTGGCAAAGAGACCCTAAACAACTGGGTCGACTAGGAATGTAAGGCTGTGTTAGCCTAGTTTTTATGTTCTTCGCACTCCTGCTTAATAGCCGCGACGAGGCCTAACCCCGGCCCTCCCCGTCGCGGTGCAGCTAGCTTGACCGGATATCCCCCTTTCACCGCTTTTATTGCCAAAGATGGCAAGAAAACCTTGGGTTTCTAGGAGAGACCATGAAGAACAATCAAAAACCATCATCAATGCCAGTGCATAAGTATTTGTCGTTTCACGAGCAGATCACAGTTGAGCTGCCAGACCGCACTTGGCCAACTAAAAGAATCACTAAGGCTCCGCACTGGTGTGCTGTTGACCTTAGAGACGGTAACCAAGCTCTTATTGACCCAATGAGTCCAGAGCGCAAGATGAAGATGTTCCAGTTGCTAGTGAAGATGGGATATAAGGAAATCGAAGTTGGTTTCCCTTCAGCTAGCCAAACAGATTTTGATTTTGTTAGAGAACTAATCGAAGGTGGACACATCCCAGAGGATGTCACCATCCAGGTGCTTACCCAAGCAAGAGATCACCTAATTGAGCGCACCTACGAATCCATCAAGGGCTCACACAGAGCGATTGTGCATTTGTATAACTCAACCTCAGTGCTACAGCGCAGAGTCGTCTTCAATACCGATAAGCAGGGTGTTATTGATATTGCTTTAGCTGGAGCTAAGAAGTGTCTTGAAATGGAAGCTAGCGTTCCTGAAACTATCGTGCACTACGAATACTCGCCAGAGTCGTATACCGGAACTGAACTTGAGTTTGCTCTAGAGGTTTGCAACGCAGTTATCGAAGCATTCCAACCAACTCCTGATCACAAGATGATTATTAACCTGCCTGCAACAGTTGAGATGGCAACACCCAATGTGTATGCAGACTCTATTGAGTGGATGTCTAGACATCTTGCCAAACGTGATTCAGTATTGCTATCACTTCATCCACACAACGACCGTGGCACAGCGGTTGCTGCAGCCGAACTTGGTTATATGGCAGGAGCAGACCGTATCGAAGGTTGTTTATTCGGTAATGGTGAAAGAACTGGAAACGTAGACCTTGTTACTTTAGGTCTGAATCTATTCAGTCAGGGCATCAATCCTGAAATTGATTTCAGTAACCTCGATGACATTAAGCGCACAGTTGAATACTGTAACCAACTTCCTGTTCATGAACGAGCCCCATACGGTGGCGACCTCGTCTATACAGCGTTCTCTGGTTCTCACCAGGATGCCATCAAGAAGGGCTTCGAGAAGATGGCTGCGGAAGCAGTTGCTTCTAATGTCGATCAAGAATCTCTAGTTTGGGCTGTTCCTTATCTTCCAATCGACCCTAAAGATGTTGGTAGATCATACGAAGCAGTTATTCGGGTTAACTCTCAATCCGGTAAGGGTGGAGTTGCCTTCCTTTTGAAGAGTGATCACAACCTAGATCTTCCTAGAAGATTGCAGATTGAATTCTCTAGGGTTGTCCAGAGCAAGACTGACTCTGAAGGCGGCGAGGTCACCTCAGCTGCACTCTGGGCTATCTTCAACGATGAGTATTTACCTTCTCAGGATGATGCCCAGAAGTGGGGTCGCTTTGAACTAAAGAAGATGCGCACCACCAGTGAGATGGACGGTGTGGTTGACCTAGATGTTGTGCTTCGCAATGGCGCAGACGAAGTATCGGTTGCGGGTCGAGGCAACGGACCTATCTCTGCTTTCCTAGAGATTCTAGAAAAACAGGGCATCTCGGTTCAGTTACTTGATTACACCGAGCACACCCTGGGAGCTTCCAGTGATGCTCAGGCAGCTGCTTATATTGAGCTATCTGTTGCTGGTCAAACTCTCTGGGGTGTTGGTATTGATGGAGATATCTCTAATGCTTCCTTGAAGGCTGTCATTTCAGCGGTTAACCGCGCTGTGCGGTAATACTTGAATAGTGCCTACCTACCGAGATGAAGCAGTTGTGCTGCGCACCCACAAACTGGGTGAAGCAGACCGTATCGTTACACTGCTAACTCGTTATCACGGTCAGGTAAGGGCAGTTGCTAAAGGGGTTAGAAGAACCGCATCGAAGATTGGTTCACGACTGGAACCTTTCATGGTGGCTGACATTCAGTTCTATGAAGGTAGAAATCTAGATACTGTTACTCAGGTTGAATCTATCGGTGCATATGGTTCTGCAATCTCTGATGACTACGGCGCTTTTACTGTTGCCAACGTGATGGCAGAAACTGCAATGCGACTTACCGGTGACGAAAGAGCAACCCAACAGTATCTACTTCTTGTCGGTGGGCTTAGATCTCTTGCGACTAAAGAGCATGCACCAGAGCAGATTCTTGATAGCTATTTACTCAGAGCACTAGCTGTTGCTGGTTGGGCACCTAACTTTGCTGATTGCACAGGCTGCAACATGGCCGGCCCCCATCAAGCTTTCGTTATTCAAACCGGTGGAGTGGTCTGTGATTCTTGTATGCCACCTGGGGCAGCGATTATCAGCAAGGAAGTAACGGTTCTGCTGGGTGCTCTGCTCTCGGGTGAGTGGGAGAACGTTGAGAGTGCAACTGATCAGGCTAGGTCCTCGGCATCGGCTATCGTAAGTGCATATAGTCAATGGCATATCGAGCGAGGCCTAAAATCCATGAATCATTTGGAGCGCATGTGAGTAAAAAGTTTGTCGATGTTCCAGAGCATGTTGCCATTGTCATGGATGGCAACGGTCGTTGGGCTAACGCTAAAGGGTTAACTCGGGTCGAAGGTCACCGTGCTGGTGAAGCTGCTCTTATGGATGTCATCGAAGGTGCTATCAAAGCAGGTGTGAAGTATTTAACAGTCTTTGCTTTCTCTACCGAGAACTGGAAGAGATCTCCTGATGAGGTTAAGTTCTTGATGAACTATAACCGTGAGGTGCTAAGACGCAGGCGTGACCAGCTAAACGGTTGGAATGTGAAGATACGTTGGGCTGGTAGAAGACCCAAGCTTTGGCCGACAGTTATCGATGAATTGCTAACTGCTGAGAAACTAACTGCCAAGAACAGCGGTTTGGTATTCACAATGTGTGTGAACTACGGCTCTCGCATTGAGATGCTCGATGCTATAAATCAGATTGTTGATGACAGCAATACTGGCAAGCTCAAGGGCAAGGTAACTGAGAAAACCTTCCAGAAGTATTTATTGACCAAGAACCTGCCAGATGTTGATTTGTTCATTCGTTCAAGTGGTGAGCAACGGATCAGTAATTTCCTTTTGTGGCAGTCGGCTTATGCCGAGTTTGTCTTTCTGGATGTGCTCTGGCCTGATTTCAATCGAGAGCATCTTTGGGCTTCGATTGAGCAGTATTCCAAGCGGAATAGGCGTTTCGGTGGGGCAGTGGACAAGCCTAGGAAAGCCAAGCGCTAAGGCTAAACTTATCTAGCACCGTAAGCCAACGGCGCCAAATCATAGGGAGCAACAATGGCCACCCCAAACCGTCTCGAATCAGTTATATCTCTCGCTAAGCGCAGAGGCTTCGTTTTCCCAGCAGGTGAAATCTATGGTGGAACTCGTTCTGCCTGGGATTACGGACCTTTAGGTGTTGAACTCAAAGAGAACATCAAGCGCCAGTGGTGGCGCTCGATTGTTAACTCACGAGAGGACATAGTAGGTCTTGATAGCTCAATAATCCTTCCTCGTAAGGTCTGGGAATCTTCCGGTCACGTCAAAGAATTTGTCGACCCGCTCATTGAGTGCACCTCCTGTCACAAGCGTTTCAGAGCAGATCACCTAGAAGAAGCCTTCGAAGAGAAAAAGGGCAGAGCCCCAGCTTCGATGGCTGAGATCGCTTGCCCTAACTGTGGTGGCAAAGACATCTGGACTGAACCTAAGTTGTTCAACGGACTACTTAAAACCTATTTAGGCCCAGTTGAAGATGAATCGGGACTTCACTATCTCCGTCCAGAAACTGCTCAGGGCATATTTGTGAACTTTGCCAACGTTTTAGGTGCATCTCGTATGAAGCCACCTTTTGGTATTGGTCAGATTGGTAAATCTTTTAGAAACGAAATAACACCGGGTAACTTCATCTTTAGAACTAGAGAGTTCGAACAGATGGAAATGGAATTCTTTGTTGAACCAGGCACTGATGAGACTTGGCATGACTACTGGATTAACGAAAGACTGAACTGGTATTTAGATCTAGGTATCAATAGGGATAACCTACGTCTTTTTGAACACCCGAAGGAAAAACTCTCGCACTATTCAAAGCGAACAGTGGACATCGAATACAAGTTCGGTTTCCAAGGTTCAGAGTTTGGTGAACTAGAAGGCATCGCTAACCGCACAGATTTTGACCTAACCACGCACTCTCGTGAATCTGGTGTTGATCTTTCATACTTCGATCAGGCTAAGGGCGAGCGTTGGACACCTTACGTTATTGAACCAGCGGCAGGGCTCACTCGCTCACTGATGGCTTTCCTAGTTGATGCCTATGCAGAAGATGAAGCTCCAAACACTAAGGGTGGAGTTGATGTGAGAACGGTTCTTCGTTTGGATTACCGACTAGCTCCAATTAAAGTTGCTGTTCTTCCACTATCTCGTAATGAAGATCTTTCTCCGGTTGCGAAGAACCTAGCTCAAGAGCTTCGTGGGCACTGGAACATTGACTTTGATGACTCTGGAGCTATCGGTAGAAGGTATCGTCGTCAGGATGAGATTGGAACTCCTTTCTGTGTGACTGTTGACTTTGATTCGCTAGAAGACCAAGCGGTAACAGTTCGTGAACGAGACTCTATGGCTCAGGAACGCGTCTCCCTTGACAAACTGCGCGGATATCTGGCTGAGAAGCTAGTCAAATAACCCAAAGTGAATACACCAGCTCTGCAGTATGGAAGCATCTCGATAGCTACGCCTGTCGTCCTCGCTCCTATGGCTGGGATAACTAACACCGCCTTTAGAAGACTCTGCCGTGAATACGGTGGTGGTTTATACGTTTCAGAGATGGTGACCTCTCGGGCTTTAGTTGAACGAACTGAAGAATCGATGAGGCTTATTGGTCATCACGAGAGTGAAGGCACTAGATCAGTTCAGCTATACGGAGTTGATCCAAAAACCATAGCCGAAGCTGTGACCATGTTGGTCGCTGAAAACAGAGCCGATCACATCGATTTGAACTTTGGTTGTCCTGTTCCTAAGGTCACTCGTAAGGGAGGCGGGGCAGCACTGCCTTATAAACAGGATTTGTTCTCGGCAATTGTTAATGCTGCCGTAAAGGCAGCAGGGGATATTCCTGTGACAGTCAAAATGCGTAAAGGCATTGATGCTGATCATTTGACTTTCCTAGATGCCGGTAAATCGGCTCGTGATGCAGGGGTAGCGGCAGTTGCACTACACGCTAGAACCGCGTCTGAGTATTACTCAGGCAATGCAGACTGGTCAGCTATCACTGAGCTGAAAAACTCTTTAGGCGATGTCCAGGTTTTAGGTAATGGGGATATCTGGTCGGCAGGTGATGCCATCAGAATGATGCGTGAAACTGGTTGCAACGGAGTAGTGGTAGGTCGAGGATGTTTAGGAAGGCCCTGGCTCTTTGCTGACCTGCAAGCAGCTTTTGAAGAGTATGCCAAGAACCCAAACTCAGATGCAGCTATAGATCCGATTCAGCCTAACCTTGGCGAAGTGGCTCAGGCTTTTAAGAAGCATGCGGAATTGTTGGTTGAATTCTTTGAATCTGAAGAACGAGCCTGCAGGGATATTCGTAAGCATGTGGCTTGGTATTTCAAGGGCTATCCGGTTGGTGGGGAGTTCAGGGCTGCCCTGGCTCAGGTAGAGTCCCTTCAACATATGGATGACATTTTAGGAACCATTGATTGGTCAGCTCCTTACCCAGGGGAGCTTGCCGAAGGCCCTAGAGGGCGCTTAGGAGGAGCAAAAGTCTGTGCTCTGCCGGAGAATTGGTTGCAATCGCGAGAACTGGTCGGCGACCAGCGTAAAGTGCTTTTAGAAGCAGAGTTATCGGTGTCAGGAGGATGATCAGCTATGACTGAATACAGCGCATTTGATCGTGCTCGCTTCATGCAAGAAGAGGGCACCAGCCGCTCGGCTAGAACAGAGTTCGCTAGAGACAGAGCGCGTGTTACGCACTCATCAGCGCTTCGAAGGTTAGGAGCTAAGACTCAGGTATTGGCTCCTGGGGCAGGGGATTTTGCTAGAACCAGATTGACTCATTCTCTAGAGGTCGCTCAAGTTGGCCGCGAAATGGCAGTGGAATTCGGAATTGATCCAGATGTTGTTGATACTGCTTGTCTAGCGCACGACTTAGGTCACCCACCTTTTGGTCACAATGGCGAGAAGGCTCTAAACGAATGGGCTCAAGACTTTGGTGGCTTTGAGGGTAATGCTCAAACACTTAGGTTGATTACTCGGATTGAACAAAAGGTTCAGAACTCGGAAGGTCAATCCTTTGGTTTGAATCTAACTAGAGCAACTCTGGATGCCTGCTGTAAATATCCTTGGACTCGTGAGAATGCAGTTAATGACACTGGTGCAGACAGGTCAATCAAATTTGGTGTTTATGAAGATGACATCCCAGTCTTTGAGTGGATTAGAGAGGGTGCACCCGAACGATTGAAGTGTTTCGAAGCTCAGATCATGGATTTCAGTGATGATGTTGCTTATTCGGTGCATGATTTTGAAGACGCAATAGTTGAGAACTTTATCAAGTTAGAAGAACTGTCTGTTCAGGCCAATGAAGATCAAATTGTTTCTGAGATTGAAAGATGGAACGGTAATCGCATTCCAAGGCATGAATTAGTCTCTGCTATGAACAGATTGCAGTCTAACCAGTTCTGGCTAACATCGTTTTCTGGTGATCCAAAACAAGCAGGTCAACTCAAGAACCTAACTTCAAATGTGATTGGGTCTTTTGTTTCTAGAACTACTGAAGCAACTTTTGCTAGTAATTCAAGTTCTGGTTTTGCAAGGTACGCAGCGGATGTTGTTGTTCCACCTGAGGTGGAGGCTGAGATTGCAATCTTCAAAGGTTTGGTCTCATTTTTCTTGATGTCAGCCCAACCTAGACAGACATACTATGAATGGCAACGAGCACTGTTATCTGAGCTTGCCGATGAACTACTAGCCACCAATGGCGAATACCTCGACCCATACTCAAGAATTCAGTGGGCGAAAGCTTCTAATGATATTGAGAAGCACAGGGTTATCGTTGATCAGATTGCTGTCTTCACCGATGCAGCTGCACTGAAGCTGCACAACGGGCTTATCGGTTCTAAGCGAAGAACTCTCTAATGGCCGGCAGAATCCCTCCTCGAGACATCGAGGCAATCAAGCACCGCACGAACATTGCTGACATTGTTGGCGAGTTTGTCCAGCTCAAGGGTGCCAGCCTTGGTTCTCTGAAAGGGCTCTGTCCTTTTCACGACGAAAAATCTCCATCGTTTAACGTTCGCCCTGATCAAGGTTTTTACCACTGCTTTGGTTGTGGCGAAGGAGGAGATGTTTATAAGTTTTTGCAAAAGATGGAAAACATTACCTTTTATGAGGCCGTTGAAAAATGTGCCGCCAAGATTTCTTTTCAGATAACCTATGAAGCGGGATCTGGCCGCGATGAAGGTGTTAACCGAGCGAGATTACTTTTGGCTAATGAAGCCGCTGCCAAGTTCTTTGCAGAGCAACTGGGCATACCTGAAGCTCAAACTGCAAGAGATTTCTTGACTCAGAGAAAATTTGACCAAGAAGCCTCAGTTCACTTCAGCGTTGGTTACGCACCTAAAGGCTGGAATTCGCTAGGAGATGCGCTGAAGGCTCAGGGATTTACTGAAGAAGAACTTATTAAGGTTGACCTGCTGGTGTCTAAAGATGGCAGAAGTTACGACAAATTTCGGGGCAGACTGATTTGGCCGATTAGAGATGCAACTAACTCCGTAATTGGCTTTGGTGCTCGCAAGATTTATGAGGATGACCCACTGGCTAAATACATCAACACTGGAGAGACTCCGGTTTACCATAAGTCGCAGGTTCTCTACGGACTTGATTTAGCTAAGAAAGACATTTCGACTAAGCGTCAGGTTGTGGTCGTTGAGGGATACACCGATGTCATGGCTTGCCACCTTGCCGGGATAACCACAGCAGTTGCTACCTGCGGCACAGCATTCGGTGATGACCACATTAGAAGAATCAATCAGCTATTCGGATCTAGTGACGCACCTTCTCAAGTCATCTTTACTTTCGATCCAGATGCTGCCGGTCAAAAAGCAGCTATGCGAGCATTCGAATCTTCAGGAAAGTTTATTGCCAGCACATATGTGGCTGTTGGCCCCGATGGCTTAGATCCTTGTGATTTGCGTATCAGCAGGGGTGATGCTGCGGTAGCAGAAATGGTTGAAAGCAAGAAACCTATTTACGAGTTTGCTTTAGATCAAAAGATTTCAGGGCATGATTTATCTGCTTACCCAGGTAGGTTATCTGCAGCTGGTGCAGCCGTATCTGTGCTCACTAAGATTTCAGATCTTGGTTCGAGAGAGGAGTATGTTCGCCTTCTTGCTAGCAAAGTTCAGCTAGCTAACGATGAAATCAATCGTCTTCTCTCTGCTGAACTAACTAAGCTACGAAGCAGTGCTGTTCAGAGTGCTCGAAGAGGCGTTGAACCAGATCCAGGTGAACCACCGGTTGCCGAAGATGGCCCAGAGTTTCCAGTGCCTAATCTCAATGACCCGAACACCCGAATGGAACAGGAAGTACTCGCGGTTATTCTGCAGGCACCGACGGCACTTAGTGAAGAGGGTGTGCTGTTGGTATGCCAGCAGATGTTTGGAACACCTGCCTACGTTGTAATCGCCGACGCTGCTGCCCAATCAATGGCTTCACTAAAACAGCCTGATTGGTTTAGCCAAATAGGAGCTAAAACACCTGAGGTTTTGCATAGCCTGTTGAGAAACCTTGCAGCGAAAGAATTACCTATTCGTGATCTAACTCAACTAAACGATTACGCAGTCAGTGTGGTCAATTCAGCACGTAAGAAAATTCTAGTTAGGCAAAAGAGTGCGCTCTTGTCAGCGTTAGGAGTACTGGATACCACCAGTCAGTTGGAAGAACACAATCGAATTCAGCAGTCATTAGTAGTTTTGGAAGAGCAGATCAGGGCAATTGAATGAGTGTCCAACTAAACAAAGTTGCTATCGAACCCAAATCTTTTACGGCCTATGAAAAAGCTGTGCTCGATTCTGGTTGTGTCTTATCAGAACTAGATAAAACAGTCGGTGCACTCATTTGGACCGAATACGGAAATCCCCAGGGTTTAGCAGACACTATTCTCGCTAACCCACAGCTAACCTTTGTGCAACTGCCATTTGCCGGGGTTGATGCATTCAGCGAGGTTATTCAACTACCCGTTCGCTTTGCCTGTGCCAAGGGTTCTTATAGGGAGCCAGTTGCAGAACACGCGCTGGCTTTAGCTCTTTCGCTGTCTCGAATAATTCCTGAGCGAGTTATCTCTAAGACGTGGGGTAGGAAGTTTGCTGATTCACTTTACGAGGCAAAGGTTGTCATCGTTGGCGGTGGCGGTATCACCGAGGAATTAGTTAAGTTGCTAACTCCGTTCAGGGCAGAAATCACAGTTGTTCGAAATCAAGACATCCCTTTTGTTGGAGTGGGTAACACTGTTGGATTGGATTCTTTGGATGAAGTGTTAGGTACTGCTGACTATGTCTTTGTGGCTTGTTCGCTAACGGATAAGACAAAAGGTCTTTTTGATTTAGCTAGATTCAAGAGGTTTAAGCCAACTGCCTACTTTATAAACATCGCTAGAGGGCCAATTGTGGTAACCGATGATCTAGTGGAAGCTCTGAACTCTGGACTGATTGCCGGCGCTGGAGTAGATGTGACCAGCCCAGAGCCATTACCTGACGGTCATCCGCTCTGGGAGGCCAAGAACATCATTATTACCCCTCATTCAGCTGATACCAACGCTCAGGTGATCAGGCTGTTCTCCGAACGGATAAGAGAGAATCTAGCCGCCTATCAAGGATTAGGGCAGTGGAGCGGATTGGTTGACCCAGAACTGGGTTACTAGCCCTGTGGTTAGCCATTGCCTCTAGTTTTTGGTAAAGTATTCAAGTTGCCCAAAGCAATATTCCTCGGTAGCTCAATTGGCAGAGCAATCGGCTGTTAACCGATAGGTTCTTGGTTCGAGTCCAAGCCGGGGAGCCATTTGAGTCAAACCTTCAGGAGAGCCCATGTTTCTCTGGATTAGAGACCAGAAGTGGCTCCCAACCGTCTATTTATCCCTCGTCGCTTTAGCGGTCTTTGGGCTAAGTGATTACTTCCTACAAGGCGAGAAAACTTGGCTGGCGACTCTTCTCATGGTTGGCTCTGTCGCTTTCTCTAGAGCGTTACCTTGGCTTTCGATTGCCTTGTTTTCTTTAGGAATACTAACACCGCAATTCTTAGCACTGGATCCTCAACTCTCGCTCACACTCGCCACATTCAGTCTCTTAGTGCTAGCAGCCTATGGCAACAAATTGCAACGAAGAATTGGCTATGCGCTGAATGTTGGATTGGGAATAACGTCATTTATTTGGCTTATTACAACTTTGCCAGTTGGCAGATCTTTCTATGGGGTTGAGCTACCAACAGCAGAATCTAAATACGCCCTATTCGCTGCCGGATTTGTGGCAATCATTGCAATCAATGCCAATGCTTGGTTCTTCGGGAGGTTGTTTATCACCCGGGTAACTCACGTGGGAACAAACTTTGACCGTGCGGTTCTTGAACGTGAACTAGCAGCTACTCAGCTAGCACTTGCTGAGCAAGATAGAAGATTTGAAATAGCAAGGGATGTAAATGATCTCCTTCTAGAGCAGGTGAGCGCAACTCTTAGTTCAGCTGAAGCTGGTATTTATTCTGCAAAGTCAGATTCATCAGTTGCACCTCGAATACTTGAGAACATCTTTGAAGGGATGAAGAAATCTCACTCTGAAATCCGCAGACTTAGCGATCTACTTGGTCTGCAGGACGTCAAAGCACTCGCGTTGCCTGGTATCAGGGATCTTCCAAAACTTTTCATTAGCTACAGAGAGTTTGGCTACGGAGTCAATTACAGACTAACCGGCGAGCCGTTGGAATTAGATGATGGGGCTGAACTGGTGTTATACCGAATCGTTTTTGAGTCCTTGGAAAACATCAAGCAGCACACAGCAGAATCGACTGAAGTTGATGTTGATTTCATTTGGCAGGGAACTGCCATGCAGGTAGTGATCAAAGACAACGGTGAGGAAACCAAGAATCGATTAGAGAAAGCGCTCACTGGCTATTCCGAGCAAGACGATCATCGCGCCCTTGTCGAAAGGCCGACTGGACCTAATCTGACTGCTCTGCAGGAGCGAGCAGCGCTCTACGAAGGTGCGATTGAGTTCGCCAAGGTTCCTGGCGTTGGTTTCACCGTCTCAGCAGCTTTCCCAAACATCGCTAAGTACCGGAAAGATTCGAACTAAGTGGCACAGGAGATTCGTGTTGCGCTGATTGGTGGTTCAGAAGCAATTAGAAAATCTCGTAAAGAAATTTTGGCCACGCTAAGTCAGATAAAACTTGTCTTCGATTCAGATGGTTTCGGTGTAACTCCAGCTGAGCTTATTGAGGTCAACTTTGATGTTGCGGTGCTCGAATTACGCCTAGAAAACCAGTCTGCTCTGGATTTTTTAAAGTCAATGTATGTAATGGCAAACATTCAAAAACAAGCCTTTGGCAGAGTTTTGATTGCCACTCAGTTCAGTGATGACATCCTTCGTGTGCAGGCAATTCGAGCGGGTGCAGTCGATGCCGTGTTTGTAAGTGATGGTATGCATTCAATGCTGACAAAGATTCAACACTGTTTCGATGAGCATGCCGACTTTGCTATTCGTGAACTCTTGCCAACCCTAGATAAGCAAGAGGTGTCAGCTTCTGATTTTCAAATGATTTCCGTTTCGCTGGACACACTTGAAGCGAAGGAAGCCTTGATTTTGCATGGCTTCTGCGAACTAAAAAGCGATTCTGAGATATCAAGTGAGGTTCACGTCACAAAATTGAAAGTTCGGCAAACCATAATCAAGGTTCAAAACTTGCTCACCCTGAACACTCGGTCGCAGCTACTGTTAAAAATGTTTGAAGTTGGAGCGTTAGCCCTCTAGCTTGTCTTGACCAGGAAGCCAACTCAGATTTGGTTTACCCCAGCCACGTTCAGCGACAATCTCAGCACAGTCTGATTTGTGTGGTTCGGCAAGTCGATCGAAATACAGAGTTCCGTCTAGGTGGTCATATTCGTGTTGAAATATTCTGGCGAACCATCCTTCCGCGATAATCTCAACTGGATTCCCAGCTAGATCGAAACCTTTGACTGTTGTTTTCTCAGCCCGTCTCAGCGGGAATCTTTCACCAGGCACGCTTAGGCACCCTTCACTCTCAATGTCCCAGTCAGCCTCGCCAGCGGGGGTCTCTGATAATTCGATAGACGGGTTGATGAGAACACCCCGTTGAATAGCTCCATCCTCTGCATCCCAGTCATAAACAAAGACTCTCAGACTTACCCCCACCTGAGGGGCTGCAAGGCCTACGCCAGGGGCCTCGTCCATGGTCTCGAACATGTCTCGGACTAAATCTCTCAGTTCTTGGTTAAATTCGGTAACTGCTAGGGCTTTAGTGTGTAATACGGGGTCTCCGGTAATCACAATCGGTCTGATAGGCATTATCCAAATTTACCCTAGAGGGGCATATCTAGCGCTTCTGACTAGGCTTATAGAAACCTTTAGGAGAATTGGGGAAGTCTTGAAGATCATCGCCATCGGACTTGCGCTGATTTCAGCAGTCGCGTTAGCCATTGGCGCTCAGATGCAGAATGACGCCGTTGGTAAGAAGGCTGCTCTCTCCGGCAGGTCTCATGTGAGCTTCAGGCAACTTTTGGATCTGCTAAAGCATCCAAGATGGGTAACTGGTCTAACTATTTCTGCGTTTGCTCTAATTTTGCAATTTACAGCACTTCTTCTTGCGCCGCTTATTCTTGTTCAACCCATTGGTGCAATTGCTTTGGTAATAACTTCAGTTCTGAATTCTAGAATCACCAAAACAAAACTGAACTCAGCGTCCATCTTTGCCATCGCGCTTTGCACTGCAGGGTTAGGCGCATTCGTGCTAATGGCTCACCAGGTCGCTGTCGAACCAGAAATTGACGACGGTAACCTGATGTTAATTCTTGCCATGGCGGTCCTCCTTATTGCTATATTCAGTTACATATTCTTCAGCGGAGCTAGCCGATTCAAGCCCCTTACATTCATTATTGGTGCCGGAGTGCTCTACGGTTTCGTTGCGACGCTAACCAAGGTGGTAGTTAAGCGCTTGTTCAATCAGGACGGTTTTAATCGGATAGTCAGTGGATCATTTGAGTGGGAAACCGACTCACTGACATTGTTTGCACTTTTGAGCATGTTGGCAGCAGCTTTCTTGGGTGGTTGGTTTGTGCAGAATGCCTATGCTTCAGGACCCCCAGATTTAGTGGTAGCTGGACTTACGGTAATCGATCCGTTGATTGCGGTGAGCATCGGTGTGGTTATCCTAAATGAAGCTATGAACGCTCCGATGCCAATCATGATGGGTTTCCTAGGATCTGGTGCCATGTCGGTTATGGGCGTTTACCTTCTATCAAAAGTCCATCCGCAGGTATCCACATCACGGGCAAGTTAGCCCTGTTCGGATAAACTCGAGGGGTGGTCAATTGGAACCACATCTTTTGAACTCATTTGACCAGGATAGACAGGTTTTTAGCGTTGGCTGAATCGATTAGACATCCAGGGGAACCCCTTAGGGTTTTGATTGCCTCAGATACATTCCCCCCAGATATTAATGGCGCGGCCAGATTTACCGAGCGTCTTGCTGGTGGACTAGTAAGAAACGGTAACAGGGTGCACGTAGTTGCCCCAGCGATAGATAAGAACTGGGGAACTTTTTTAGAGACGCACGACGGCATGGAAATGACTGTGCACCGGATAAAATCTCACAAACTCCTGGTTCACAAAACACTGAGGTTTGTGATGCCCTTTACCATCAAGAAAAAGATGGACCGGATCCTCGATAGCTTCGAACCGGATGCCATCCACTCCCAGTCACACGTTGTAATGGGTCGAGCACTAGCTAAAAGTGGACACGAGCGAGACATCAACCTGATTGCTACCAACCACCTGATGCCAGAGAACATGCTGCGTTATATCCCACTGCCGAAGTTCCTTGAGAAAAGAATTATCCGCAGTCTCTGGAGAGACAGCGGCAAGGTGTTCTCTCAATTCGATCAGGTCACTACTCCAACCAGAAGAGCTGCTCAATTACTTGAAGATGCCACTGGCATAAGCAATGTCCTAGCAATCTCTTGCGGGATTGATGCGACTAAGTTTGCTAACGCAACTCCAACTACTAACAAGCCTTTCAGAGTGCTTTTTCTAGGACGCCTCGATTGGGAGAAACACATTCACAACCTGCTTCGGGCGGTAGCTAAGTTACCTGCAGAAATTGACTTTCACGTTGAAATTGCCGGCGATGGCAATCAACGCAAATATTTGGGGGAGTTGGCAAAGGAACTAAAGATTTCTGGCCGGGTTACCTTCTCCGGTCACATCTCCGAGGCAGAACTTCCGCTTGCCTATGAGAAAGCAACTGTGTTTGCAATGCCTTCGATCGCTGAGCTGCAATCGATTGCAACAATGGAAGCCATGGCCTCAGGCAGACCGGTCATCGCGGCTAACGCTATGGCACTGCCTCACCTAGTTCACGACGGCGATAACGGCTATCTTTTTGAACCCGATGATGTGGATGACTTTACTAAGGCTCTGCTCAAGGTTGCCACTGCAAATCAGAAAGAACTGGATCGTTTGTCAGAGAACTCGCTTCACCTAATTCAGTCGCACGACATCAAACGCACGTTAGCAATCTTCGAAGGTCTTTATAGGGCGGAAGACGGCTCTAAGCGAGAGACAGACGACAACCAACCCGAATACATGAAGCCAATCGGTAAGCTCAATGTGGCCGTCAGGCGCGCAGAACAGCGGATGCGCAGGCAGACGCTAACAGCACTTGGCAAGATCTCAGAGCTTGGGGATGAGATAAAGGATGGGCTTGAAGAACTAAGAGAAGATGTCAAACGCCAAGCGAAGAAGGTCGATAGACAGGTGCGCAAAGGTGTCAAGAAAACTGTTACTAAAGCCAAAGAAGCTATAAAGCGTTTGGACGAGTAACCTAGTAGAGGCTGGGGGCGTTAGCTCAGCTGGTTAGAGCAGCGGACTCATAATCCGTCGGTCGCGGGTTCAAGTCCCGCACGCCCCACCAGGTAACACTAAAGGGTCTGTATGTAATAGTTGTCAGCGCTACCAAGCTTGGGTCTCTTCCTGTTCCTGCAGAAATTCATCACCTCGAGCCAAACTATTGGAGCGGTTAGAGGTTAGCCCTAAAAATCTCTTTGCCAGCTTTATAGGTTGCCAACACCTTGGTTTTGATTAGATGTTCAGCGGCGACTTCGAAGAGATTCTGATCTAGTAAAACTGCATCAAAAGGCTGACCTAATTCAAGTGTGCCTGTCTCAGCACTGTTGAGCATCAGCTTCACATTTCTAGAGTATGCAGCTATTGCCTGCTCAACGCTGACTGCTTGAGCGAAGTTATGGCGAGGTTGACTTGAATGCTCTCGCCTGTTCACAGCCACAGCTAAACCTTTGCTCGGTTCATAACTGGAAATCGGCCAGTCGCTTGAAAATACAGTTGTAACGCCCGATTCAAACATGTCGTTGAAGGCATAGAGACGCTCTAAACGTTCCTTGCCCAAGTGTTTTTGGCAACTGAGCAGTAAGCCGTTGTTCTGTGCCCAGTAGGGCTGGACACAGGCTACTACTCCAATAGTTGTCATTCTCTTTAGTAGTGATTGATCTGTGAGCTCTGCGTGAGCAATTACTGGGGGATAAGTAAAGTTCTCTAGTTCAGCCAACACATCTAGGCAGAGGCTAGTTGCAGCGTCCCCAATGGCGTGGATGTGGATTTGGAACCCGTTCTTGTGAGCCAGGGCAATCGCCTCTCGAAATTTTTCTGCTGGCCAAATGGCTTGGCCGTGTGATCCGGTCGATAAATATGGATCAATAACTAATGCGCTGGCACTGCCAAAGACACCATCAGCGAAGAACTTTATGCTGGTTCCTCTAACTTGGGCTTGGGTTTGCTCTAAGGTTGCTCTCTGTTCTAAGAAGTACGGGAGTTCCAGGTTGAAGGTAATTGGGTCTGCCCTAAAGCCAAGGGTGTAGTCCAGAGAAAGTTCACCAGTTTGCCACGCTGCTAGATAAGTCTCGGCCATTCCCTTATCGATCCAAGCATCGAAACATTCGACTATTCCAGCTGCAGCTAACTTTCTGTCTGCCCAGAGTAATGCTGCAACATCTTCTTCTAGAGTTAGTTTGGGAGCAAGATTCATCACCAGAGACATTGCAGGCCAGTCACGTAGGATTCCGGTTGGAATTCCGTCGTCGTCTACATCGATGCTTCCAGAGTCCAATTCCGGTAGCCTGCCGCTTAGCAACCCGGCAACTTCAAGCGCCTTTGAATTTACCCAGAGGGTGTGATGATCATCGCCGTGCAGCACTACCGGTTTGTCATTAACCGCCTTATCCAATGTTGCTCGATTGAAATCCATGTCAAGGGACCTATCGAATACGGCACCGTCAAGCCAGGACATTGCTGCATTTGATTCTGAGTAATTCTTTAGCTTTTTGATTAGCTCTGCTTCGGTTAGGCAATCTGATATGTCCAATCCTCGGGACTCGCGACCAGCAAACAGTGGATGGGTGTGACCATCTCTAAAAGCTGGAGATAAAAAATTACCCTTGAGATTTATTACCTGCTGAATCTCGCTGGTCGAGAATTCAGCTTCGCTAGTGACTATTCCTTGGTCAGAGACGAATACTGAATTGGCAAAGAGCGAGTTACCCAAATAGATGTCACCTGAGTGAAACTTTGTTGCCAACTAGCCACGCTCGTTGAGATAGCAAACGCCACAGAGCGATTCGTAGGTAACTTCAACACCATCGATAGCAACTTGATCGCCATGGAAAATGAATTCGCCATCAAACTTTCTGGCATTGAACATTGCCTTTCGGCCACAGCGGCAAATTGTCTTTAGTTCTTCTAGAGAATGGGCAATCTCCATAAGGCGGAGCGAGCCAGGGAAACCGTTGGTGAGGAAATCGGTTCTTATGCCGAACGCCAATACCGGAACACCATCTAGAACTGCAAGTTCAAAGGCTTGATCTACCTGGTCTCGAGTTAAAAATTGAGCTTCGTCGATTAGTAAGCAGGAAAGGTTTTTTACACCTGGAATGATTAAAGAGTCATTGGCACGTTCGTGAGCTAGTTCTCTAAGGTTTGATTCTGGGGTTATGAGAAAGTCGACTCTACGGTCAACACCTAGTCTTGAGACGATTGTCGAGTCGCCCTTAGTGTCCACGGCTGGCTTGGCGATTAGCACCTGTTGGCTGCGCTCTTCGTAGTTGTGAGCAACCTGAAGCAGTGCTGTGCTCTTACCGCTGTTCATTGCTCCATAGCGGAAATACAACTTAGCCATCTTGAGCCCTTTCTAGCCTTCTCCAATGCTAGAGCGGAACTGGTTTAGGTTTGCGCATTTGGCTCGCTAGTCGTAATCTATAACCCTTACGAATCAGATCAGGACGTTGGGGAAGACGCACCTAGTGTCTGTTTCGGAGGACTCATCATGGCCAAAGGCCAGATACCCAGCAGGTTAGTAATTCACGCCTGCCCGGCAGCCGAGACTCATCGGATCTCCTCAATCGACTCTTGGATTAATCAGCCATTGCTATTAGGTTTTCAAGCTGGCAGCGTCAATCTTCGTTTGACTGCCCTAGAGGCTGAAGAATTAGCATCCGAATTGGCTTTGGTTTCAAACATTACCTTTGAACTAATCCAAGCTGGTCGTGACTCTGGTGTCTTGTTCATGCATTTGCCTGGACAAGGAATCTTTAGAGGAGAGCTAAACGCTGCTGGCTCGCTGACTCTAAGTGAAGAGCGGTTGCAGTTGATGCTAGAGCAGGCAACAGGAAATCATCGAGAGTTCACAAGATTGCTTAGGTTGGCTTTAGGTCAGTCTTGGGATGATCTGTTAGAACCGTTTAGGGCTGTTAGACATTCGGAGAATGTGGTGCTGCTAAATCGTGCTGGTTAGTTATATGAACGGAATGCAATAACCGCGTTGTGTCCACCGAAACCAAATGAGTTTGAAATAGCCAAAACATTATCGCCAAGCGGCCTAGGGCTTGTCACAACATCAAGAATGATTGCCGGATCTGGATCATCAAGGTTGATGGTCGGTGGAGCAACCTTCTCGTGCAAAGCAAGAATTGTGAATATAGCTTCGATTGCGCCTGCTCCACCCAATAGATGACCGGTAGAGGACTTGGTAGCTGATAGTGGAATGTTCTTGAGGTTATCGCCAAAGACTCGCTTCAGTGCTGTGTATTCAGCAATGTCACCGACCGGTGTGCTTGTCGCATGCGCATTGATGTGTCCAACATCTTCAGGCTTTGCTCCTGCCATCTCTAGAACTCCGATAACTGCACGTGCGGCCGCAGTGCCCTCTGGATCTGGGGCGGTGATGTGATGAGCATCGCTGGTGACGTAGCCGCCTGCTAGTTCAGCGTAAATCTTTGCTCCACGAGCAAGTGCGTGTTCTTCAAGTTCTAAAACAATTGCTCCAGCGCCTTCACCCATGACAAAACCGTCACGGTTGATGTCATATGGTCTTGATGCTTTAGCGGGTTCATCGTTGCGGCGAGAAAGTGCATGCATCGCAGCAAAGGCTGCCATCGGCAGTGGATGCATCGCTGCTTCACAACCACCGGCAACCACTATGTCAATCTCACCTGATCGCAATCTGGTGATCGCATTAGCAATAGCTTCAGTTCCAGAAGCACAGGCTGAAACAGAAGTTCTAACTCCACCACGAGCAGAGATGTCCATTCCAATAGCTGCGGCTGGCCCGTTAGGCATCAGCATAGGAACTGTCATCGGGAGAACTCGCCTTGGGCCTTTTGCTAGCAGAGTGTCATAAGCGTCTAGCAGAGTCCAGACACCACCGATGCCGGTAGCAAACTCAACTGAAAGGCGTTCTGGAACGTACTCGGTGATTCCTGCATCAGCCCAAGCTTCTCTTGCAGCAATGAGAGCAAACTGGCTAGAAGGATCTAGTCGCTTCGTTTCTTGAAGCGTCAGTACTGCTGAAGCATCAACCTTGGCGCGACCAGCAAAGGTAACAGGTAGTTCGTGTCTTGAAACCCATTCGTAGTCAAGGGTTACGATGCCAGATTCACCAGCAAGCAGTGCCTGCCAGGTGGACTTGACGTCGCCACCGAGTGGCGTGGTAGCGCCAAGCCCGGTAACAACTATTTTTTGATTCAAGACTTTATTAGCCCTGTGCTGAGGTGATGAAGTTAACTGCATCGCCTACGGTTAGTAGGTTCTTCACTTCTTCATCAGGGATCTTTACGCTGAATTTCTCTTCAGCGTTGACGACGATGGTCATCATTGAGATTGAGTCGATGTCTAGGTCGTTGGTGAAAGATTTCTCCAACTTCACAGAGTCGGTATCGATACCAGTCTCTTCATTAACAATTTCGGCTAGGCCGGCTAATACTTCGTCGTGCGAAAGTGCCATTGATTTTGCTCCTTGTTGGTTTGTTTGTTGGGTAAAGTCTAGGGCAGAACTACTACTTGGGCGGCGAAGGCAAGACCTGCGCCAAAGCCGATCTGGAGGGCTAAGCCGCCAGATTTTACAACTCCATCCTTCAGCAATTGGTGCATAGCCAAAGGAACGCTGGCAGCCGAGGTGTTACCGGTTTTTGCAATATCCCTTGCAATAGCAACAGATTCAGGCAGTTGCAACTGTTTAACCAGCTCATCAATGATCCTCATGTTTGCCTGATGAGTTACTAGAGCAGAGAGGTCTTCGGCTTTTATACCAGCAACCTCTAGGGCTTGCTTAGCTACTTTGACCATTTCCCAAACCGCCCATTTGAAGACTGTTAGACCGTCCTGTCGCATGGTCGGCCAGTTTGACTCACCATCTCTGAAATCTAGAAGAGACGCGGTCATTCCCACCGATGGCCATTTAGAGCCGTCAGAGCCCCAAACTGTCGGTGAGATCCCTGGTTCATCGGAAGGTCCAACAATTGCCGCCCCTGCTCCATCAGCCAAGAGGAAAGATATGGAGCGATCCGTTGGATCAATAAAGTCACTTAGCTTTTCTCCACCGACTACCAATACATATTTTGCAACACCCGATCTAACTAGCGCGTCAGCTTGAGCGATGCCGTAGCAGTAGCCGGCACAGGCTGCTGAAATGTCATAAGCCGGTGCAGGGTTTGCACCAATTAGCTCAGTGAGCAGAGTTGCGGCCGACGGAGTCTGGTATGGGTGGCTGATGGTGCTAAAGATAACGGCACCAATTTCCTGCGGAGAGATGCCGGCCCCGGCGATTGCTTCGTTAGAAGCTTCCACTGCCATATCCATTAGCGACTGATCTTTATCGGCCCGAGCTCGGGTAATTATTCCGGTGCGCTGTCTAATCCATTCGTCACTTGAATCAATTGGTCCAGCAATTTCATCGTTTGTCACTATCAAGCGACCACGGGCTGCTCCGAGAGAATAGATCTTGCTGAAAAGAACAGGTTGGTATTGGTTTAGTTTTGCGTGAGTCATCTCTCTACTTCCCTAGACGTGCAATCAGACTATTGGCAGAATCAAGATCTGCTGGGGACTTAAGTGCAACGATCTCAACGCCTGGCATTCCGCGCTTGGCCAATCCAGCCAATGTTCCGGCGGGACAGAGTTCGATGACACCTGTTACTCCAGCACTTACCATTGCTTGCATACATAGATCCCAACGCACTGAGTTAGCAACTTGTCCGACAAGGAGGGCCATGAATTCTGTTCCGGTACTGACAGACTGTCCTGCTTGGTTCGACCAGATGCTGACTTCAGGGTTCTGGAGCTCCAATGAACTTGTGAATGTTTGAAGTTCGTCAACCGCCGGTGCCATGAACTTGGTATGAAAGGCCCCAGCAACACTCAGTGGAATTACCTTGGCACCTTCTGGAGGGGAAGAAACTAGATTTTGAATAGCTAACTTTGAGCCAGCTGCGACAACTTGCCCTGCTCCATTGAAGTTTGCTCCAGACAGACCAAGTGCAGTCAGTTTTGCAATCACAACTTCTTCAGCTCCGCCAAGAATTGCTGCCATCGATTGTTCCGATGCAGCAGAAGCTTTGGCCATTGCTTGCGCACGAACATTCACTAACTGCATAGCGCTCTGATTGCTTATGATTCCCGCGATACTTGCAGCACTCACTTCACCGACAGAGTGTCCAGCAACTCCTGAGATTTCGACAAGGTTTAAAAGGTTTGCACTTGCAATGCTTGATGCAACAATCAAAGGTTGTGCAACAGCGGTATCTCGAATAGTTTCTTCATCGCTGAGTGTTCCATGCTTTATCAGATCGATAGAGATTACGTCAGAAAGTTGAGCAAACTGTTCTCTGAACGCTGTTATTTCTAACCATTCACTTAGAAAGCCAGGTTTCTGAGAGCCTTGACCAGGGCACAGGAGAACGATCATTGGCTAAGCGTCTCCACCTGATACGCCAGAAGTTCCAGCGCTGACATCAAGTAGACGATACTTATCGATTGCAAGCTGAGGGATGTGTGGAGCCACTTCGCCTCGAGATGCAAGTTGTTCGAGCACTCTAACTACAATCGATGGACCATCAATCTTGAATGAACGTCTGGCTGCAGCTCTTGTGTCGGAGAATCCAAAACCATCAGCACCTAAAGTTGCATATTCGCCTGGGATCCACTTGCGGATTTGGTCAGGCACCTGATGCATGTAGTCGGTTACACCAATAAACGGACCAGGTGAACCGGCAAGCTTGTTGGTTAGGTAAGGAAGCGGAGCAGGGTCTGTTGGGTAAAGGAACTTCTGTTCATCGCAGGCAAGAGCGTTTCTTCTCAGTTCGCTCCAAGATGTAACCGACCAGATGTCGGCTGAAACATTCCAGTCATCATGCAGAAGTTGCTGTGCTTCGTAAGCCCAAGGGACTGCAACACCGGAGGCGAGAATCTGTGCCTTCTTTGTTGAATCCCCTCCAACGCTTATCCGATGGATGCCTTTTAGGATTCCTTCAACGTCAACACCAACTGGTTCTGCTGGTTGCACAATTGGTTCGTTATAGACAGTGATGTAGTAGATAACGTTTGGATCAACATGTGTTCCGCCATACATTCTCTCGATACCGGCTCTTATGATGTGTCCGATTTCATATCCGTAAGCGGGATCGTAAGTTAAAACGCCGCTGGTGGTTGCGGCAATGATAGGAGAATGACCATAAGCGTGCTGGAGGCCTTCACCGGTCAGTGTTGTTCTTCCAGCGGTAGCG
>JAEMTJ010000076.1 GCA_016462375.1 Rhodoluna sp.
GTGGTGTGCACGAAAGTTTCTAGGTACTGAACTAGAGAACCAGAGTCACAGGAATCCAGGAACCAGTTGTGTAGGTCTTTAGCGTTGTCAGCAGGCAACTTGTGGCCAATTTGATTAGCAAGCTCAATGATGGTCTCTGGTCTAAGTCCACCGTCTAGGTGATCGTGCAGAGAAACCTTGGGCAAGGATCTGATGTTTAGCTTTGACATTGCTTCTCTTCTGTTAGGCGTTGATGCGATCAAGAATTAGTGGAGTTAGATTTTCACTCTTAGCTAGTTCAATCTTAATGCCGGTACTTAAAGCATCCAGCGCTCGTTCAAATCGTTCGGGAGTATCGGTATAGAGAGTCATCAGCGGTGCACCTTTAGTTACCTGATCTCCTCGCTTTGCGTGCAAAACAATACCTGCACCAAATTGCACTGGATCTTCCTTGCGAGCACGGCCTGCCCCTAATCGCCAAGAAGCTGTTCCAACTGCCAGTGCATCAAGCTCATTGAGATAGCCAGTTTCAGCAGCTGTTATGACGTGCTCGTGCTTAGCAGTCGGCAGAGTGGCCTTAGGGTCTCCGTGTTGAGCCAAGATCATCTCGTTCCACTTATCCATAGCTCTGCCATCCTTCAGCGCTGCAGCAACATCAACCTCAGTTTTACCAACCAGGCGTAGCATCTCGGTCGCCAGAGCAACTGTGATATCGATTAGATCCTCTGAGCCACCACCAGATAACACTTCAACAGCTTCTTCAACTTCTAGAGCGTTACCAATTTTCATACCCAGCGGTGTGGACATGTCGGTAAGCAGTGCGCTGGTCTTCACTCCGGCATCAGCTCCCAGTTGGGTCAACACCTGGGCAAGTTCTCTTGCCCTATCAAGGTTCTTCATGAATGCGCCTGAGCCGACTTTCACATCAAGCACAAGTGCCGATGTCCCTTCAGCAATCTTCTTACTCATAATTGAACTTGCAATAAGTGGAATAGCTTCAACGGTGCCCGTCACATCTCTAAGTGCATAGAGCTTTTTATCAGCTGGTGCTAGCCCCGCTCCTGCAGCACAGATAACCGCACCAACTTTGCTTAGTTGGTCGTGCATTTGCTTATTGCTAAGCGATGCTTGCCAACCAGGAATAGCTTCTAGTTTGTCCAGCGTTCCACCGGTGTGACCTAAGCCACGGCCAGATAGCTGAGGAACAGCAACCCCAAAGACTGCAACCAGTGGTGCAAGCATCAAAGTGACCTTGTCGCCCACTCCACCAGTTGAATGCTTATCTGCTGTCGGAATTGTGATGTCACTGAAATCTAAACGCTCACCAGTGGCAATCATGGCAAGGGTAAGGTCTTTGATTTCTCTGCGGTTCATACCATTGAGCAGAATCGCCATTGCCAATGCTGACATTTGTTCGTCGGCAACAATGCCTGAGGTGTAGTTGGTAACTAACCAGTTAATTTGATCAGTTGAAAGTTCCTGGTTCTCTCGCTTAGCAACGATTAGTTCGACTGCTGAATATTCTTTAGCCATGATTTCCTCTAATTGCGTTGCTCGTTGCCAAAACCTTCAAGCAGATCTCTAGGGCCAAAGGCATCAGGTAAAACTTCTTCAATGGTCTTTAGGCCACTCACAGTTTGCAGCAGCATGCCAGGGGCTGAGTGCTCGAAGAGCAACTGTCTGCAACGGCCACAGGGCATCAGGATATTCTCTGCGCCATCAACACAGTAAAAAGCAACTAGCTTGCCGCCACCGGTCATGCTCAAATTACTGACAAGACCACATTCAGCGCATAACCCAACACCGTAGCTAGCATTCTCAACGTTGCAACCAGAAACGACACGACCGTCATTTACCAAAGCTGCAGCACCAACAGGGAAATGGCTGTATGGGGCATACGCGTTCTTCATCGCTGCAATTGCAGCAAGCTTCAGATCATCCCAGTTAATTTCAGACATAGTTATCCCTTGATATACGGTTGACCGGATGCTGCCGGTGGCCTAACTTTTCCAGCAAAACCAGCTACAGCGACCAAGGTCACTAAGTATGGAACCATAGTGATGAAGTCAACTGGAATTCCAGGCGACACTTGGTTTGCCCACACTCTAAGAATGATTGTGAAACCAAACAGCAATGCCGATAGCGTGACGTAGATTGGTTGCCAGCGTCCGAGGATTACCACAGCTAAGGCGATGAATCCTTGGCCTGCCGACATTTCCCGACCGAAAGACCCCACATTTCCAATGGTTAGCGCTGCTCCTCCGAGACCAGCAACCATTCCACCTAGAGTTACCCACCAGAATCTGGTTCTTGCTACGTTGATACCAACGGTGTCAGCAGCGAGCGGGTGCTCGCCAACTGCGCGAGCTCGAAGACCCAGTTTGGTTTTGAACAGAATGTACCAAAGCACAGGGACAATGAGGAACATCAGATAGACCGTGATTCGGTTATTGAATAGAACCTGACCTA
>JAEMTJ010000042.1:0-7076 GCA_016462375.1 Rhodoluna sp.
TTTGGAGAGATTAATCTTCCTGCTCGTCAAGCCGGTTCATCAATCATGCCTGGCAAGGTAAACCCGGTAATTCCAGAGGTCGTGAACCAAATTGCCTTCACCGTTATCGGTAATGACATGACTGTGACGATGGCAGCTGAAGGTGGGCAGTTGCAGTTAAACGCCTTTGAGCCAATCATCTGCCGAGCTTTGATGATGAGCATTATTTACCTACGTCAGGGTTGTTACACCCTTGCCGATCGCTGTGTCAGCGGCATAACTGCAAACGTGCAGAAAATGAGAACTGATGTTGAGAGATCAATTGGAACGGTAACCGCAATCTCACCTCTGATTGGTTATGAGAATGCAACTCTCGTTGCACAAACAGCACAAGCTGAAAACAGCACTGTTAAGGAAGTTGTCTTAAAGCTTGGGCTCATGACTGAAGAAGAGTTTGACAGCATTCTCGGCGATGTCGACAAATTGGTTAGACCAAATATTGAGAAGTAGTAAATCTACTCGTAGTGGTGAATTTCTGATTTCTGTTTGCGTCTAATTAGGACAGCGGTGACAACACTTCCCAAGACAATAAAAGCAATTCCGATAAGCAAACCTTCGACTGCACCTAAGCCTCTTGACTTGTTTGTGGAGAGGGGTTGTTGATCAGCGAGATTGATTCGAGCACCGTTTTCATCGAAGCACTGGTTACCTGGAGTTTCGGTTCGGTAGTTGGTGGTGTTCTCAACGGTGATTAGGTAATCTCCCGAAGCTACATGGCCGTCAGCTGAAGTTGAACGCCAAAGAAGTTTGTATTGACCTGCTTCAGCAATATCCACCGTCGTGGTTAGGTCTTTCCCGACTATTTGAGCACAGGCGGCACCGAACTGCTCACCAGTTTCTGCATCAGCGATTGCAATCAGGTTGCCACTATCAAGAGCTAGGTCAAGGAGATCTTCTTCGAACTGCAGAGTGATTTGAATAATCCCCGCTTGGACATTGGTACCGGCTTCGGGAGATGTTGAATTGAGTTCATTGTGAGCGAGCGCTGGGGATGCTGCTGCCAATAGAAACAGCGCTGAAACGCTCGAAAGCAGCGCAAATTTAGCAGTTTTCTTCATGCGCTCAGTCTAATTTGGGCCAACAGTCTAAAATTGAGTAACAACCTCATTCGGAGAATCAAATGGCAGAGTCCCGCTCACCAATTAGGCACCTCAAGGCGATAGCCATTGGTGCTGGCAGCGGCCTGCTCATTTTGGTTTTGATTATTGGTGGTTTAACTTTGGCTTCGACTGGTAAGCCAGCCGCGACGACTCCAACTGCCACCCCAACCGACACCCCAACTGTTACTCCAACTCCCGAAGGCAGAGATTGCTCTATTGCCAATCTGACTGCAGATAAATTACTCATTGGTCTTCACGTTCAGGTGATGAACCCTGAGACTAATGAAGTGCTCTTTGACATTCTGGGTGACACTCCTACTCAAACAGCTTCAGTCATGAAACTGCTAACAGCTGCGGCTGCTTTGCAAGTGTTAGGCCCCAACTTCAGGGTGCAGACTAAGGTCTATGCAGATTTAGACGTTCCTGGTCAGATTGTTGTGGTTGGCGCAGGTGACCCAACCTTATCTAGGGCAAGAGTGGGTGTTCAGTCTGTATACAAAGATGCACCGAAAATCGCAGATCTTGCTGTGCAGATTAATGCTTGGTCGAGAGCGACACCCATTACCAGCATTGTTTTAGACAGCTCATATTTTGCAGGTCCGGCTTGGGATTCGGCAGTTTCAGACTCAGAGAGATCCCTTGGTTACCAACCTCTCATCACCGCATTACAGGTTGATGGCGATAGGGATAATCCAACCAATGAAACTTCGCCTAGAAGCACTGACCCGGTTAGTCGAGTCGGTGTTGCTCTAAAGAAAGCAATAGGTCCACTAGCGGTGAATGCAACTCTTTCGCAAGCAACTGCTGGAACTAACTTGCTGAAGATTGCTGATGTGAGATCACAGCCGATAAGCAAATGGATAACCCACATGCTCAAAGTTAGCGATAACACTGAGGCTGAGTTCTTAGCGCGACTAGTTTCTAAGCAGCTCGGCTTTGATGGCTCGCGTGAGTCAATTGATTCTGCGTTTAAAACGGCATTAGCAAGTGCAGGGTTGGTCACAGATGATCTGAATCTGAAAGACGGTTCAGGCGAGAATGAAGAGAACCAAGTATCAGCAACCTTTATTAACTCTTTGTTAAAAAAAGTGTTAAACAGAGACGGTAACTTCGATGTCATTTACCAAGGCCTGCCAGTTGCTGGGGAATCCGGTTCTCTAGCTAGCAGGTTCAATGGGGAAAACATCGATGCAGCTGGACACATCTTCGCAAAGACCGGCTGGACCAGACACGAGTATTCACTCGCAGGAATCATCAAAGCCAAAGACGGCACAAATCTAACCTTTAGCATTGCAACCATCGGTGAGTTAACAGACACCACTAAGCAGGCCATCGATAACTTAGCCACAGGCATCTACCGCTGTGGTAACAAACTTTCCGCTGATACAACACCAACTAACTAAGAAGAGGTAGCAATGACGCTCACCGAAAGCGAACTACTCGCTAAAGTTCCAACCCAGCTATACATCGCGGGTAAATGGATTGCTGGTCACGGCAAGAATCCAATCTCTGTTGAAGATCCAGCAACTGGTAAAACTTTGTTACAAATTGCCAATGCAAACTCAACCGATGGGTTAGCAGCACTAACAGCTGCTGATGAGGCAAGCGCGGCCTGGGCTAAGGTATCTCCTCGTGAGCGAAGCGATATCCTGCGCAGAGCATTTGAACTAGTCAAGGCTCGCAGTGAAGAATTCGCGATGCTCATCAGTCTGGAAATGGGCAAGCCAATTGCCGAGGCAAGAGGCGAAGTTGCATATGGAAATGAGTTCCTTCGTTGGTTCTCAGAAGAGGCTGTGAGAATCTCAGGCAGATACGGCTCTTCTCCTGAAGGCACTGGAAGAATGCTGGTTACTCAGCGTCCAGTTGGTCCCGCCTTTGCTATTACTCCTTGGAATTTCCCGCTGGCAATGGCAACGAGAAAAATTGGTCCTGCTCTGGCTGCTGGTTGCACAATCGTAATTAAGCCTGCTGAGTTGACACCTCTAACTACCTTGCTGCTGACTGCTGTTTTTGAAGAGGCAGGACTTCCTGCCGGTGTTCTAAATGTGATTACGACCAGCACTTCTGCTGAAACCAGTGCGCCGATTATTTCTGATTCCCGACTTAGAAAAATCACCTTCACCGGATCAACTTCAGTTGGTGTTCGCTTGCTAGAACAATCGGCAAAGCAGGTGCTGAGAACTTCTATGGAACTAGGTGGCAATGCGCCATTCCTGGTCTTTGAAGATGCAGATCTTGATGCTGCTGTTGATGGTGCGATGTTGGCAAAACTTAGAAACATTGGTCAAGCCTGCACAGCAGCTAACAGGTTCATAGTTCATGAATCTTTAGCTGATGAGTTTGCCAACCGAATGGCCAAGCGCATGGAAGAAATGCCGCTGGGTAGAGGAGTCAATCCTGACACCAAGATTGGTCCAGTAATCAACGAAAAGGCAAGAGAAAACCTGAAGCGTCTAGTTGATGCAACTGTTAGTGAAGGCGGAGAGATTCTTACTGGAGGAACTTATGTTTCTGGTGATGGCTACTTCTTTGCCCCGACAGTGCTAACCAATGTCAAACCAGGCTCAACAATTCTCAATGAAGAAATCTTTGGTCCAGTTGCCCCTATTGTTCGTTTCAAAGATGAAGATGAAGCAATCAGGCTAGCTAATGACACCGTTTATGGTCTTGTTTCTTATGCTTATACACAGGATCTAAAACGAGGGCTACGACTAATTGAAAGATTAGATACTGGTATGACGGGTCTCAACACCGGTTTAGTTAGTAATGCTGCTGCTCCTTTTGGTGGAGTCAAACAATCAGGTTTAGGTCGCGAAGGTGGCTTAGAAGGCATTCACGAGTACTTGGAAACCAAGTATGTAATGATTCCAGACCCTAGTCTCTAAAGAAAAGAAAGATAAACAATGAGTAAGCAAGTCGTATTCAATAGCGGTCCCGGTTATTGGGTGAAGTTAATTTTGCCGTTCGCCATCACCATCGCTGCTTTCATTCCTGCAATGGTCCTGTTGCTAACTGGTAATCATCAAGATAACCCGATACAGGGTTTGGTGCTCTTTGGGGTGGCAATTGTTGCTGCAGCTTTTATGCTTGGTTGGATCGGTGAGGCAGCAGAGCTAGATCTCTCTGGTGGACTTGCTATATCTATCCTCGCGCTCGTGACAATTCTTCCTGAGTACGTTATTGAGTTCTACTTCTCCTGGGCTGCCGGAGCTGATCCAAAGATGATCGAATATGCCACCGCAAACCTAACCGGTGCTAATCGAATCGTTCAAGGTTTTGGTTGGCCAGTTGTCGCGCTAATCGCATTCTTCTTGGTTAGAAAAGCTAGCACACTGAAAAACGAAAAGAGAGAGCCTTTCGAGATTAAGCTCGAAGCCGACACCCGAGCTGACCTGGGCTACCTTCTGATTGCCTCCGTTTTGATGATGATAGTTCCCTTAACCTCACAGATGCACCTCGTGGTTGGAATATTGCTAATCGCAATTTATTGCATCTACCTTTGGCGAGTCTCAGGATCATCCAGAGAAGCACCAGAACTTGAAGGGACAGCAGCGCACGTCGGTGCACTACCAACTTGGGCTAGAAGAACTTTTATTCTGTTGATGCTCACAATTTCGGCAACAGTGATATTCGTGAGCGCTCACCCATTCGGTGACAGTCTGATTGAAGGCGGACACGCGCTCAAAATTGATGAGTATATCTTGGTGCAGTGGCTAGCTCCGATTGCATCCGAAGCTCCAGAGTTCGCTTTAGCATTTATATTTGCCGCTAAGGGCAAGCAAGCCGCTGCGTTGGCAATCCTTATCTCAAGCAAGCTAAACCAGTGGACGCTGTTGGCCGGGTCTATGCCAATTGCATACATGATCGGTGGGGGTGAGAATGCTGCCCTGCCAGTTGTTGGCCGTAGCGCTGAAGAAATGTGGCTTACTTCGGCTATGACGCTACTGGGCGTTGCTTTGCTATTGAAACTTCGATGGGGATTTGTTGCTTCGATTATCACCCTAGGACTGTTCCTGTTAAGCGTGGTACCGGATGAGAACTTCCGCATTTACCTAGGTGTTGCTCATCTGGCAGTCGCAATTGGTTACTTCTGGCACTATCGTGATCAGGTAATGCCAACCCTAAGGGCTACAGCCAAGCGAGTCAGGGAGTAGTCATTGTAGATGGCTAAATCGACCAGGCATGGAATCGGTAGCGAAACGCTTTGGTTCGCCCACCTTTGGCGTAGTAAGCAAAAAGTAAATGTCTCTCAAATTTATTGATCCTGAGACGGGTTTGTCCACAGGGTCAACAGATCTCGGTAGAGCAGTTCTTGCCAATTCAGTTGGTAACGAGGACTCGGCACTGAGCGCAAAGATTTCTCAGCAAAGTAATTGGAGAAAGAGCTATCAAACACTATTTGCTCAGGTGGCTAAAGCCGAATTCCAAACTAAACACTCCGCTTTAGCAATTGCCACAAAAGGCCTTGAAGCTTTTGAAGATCGAGTATCAACTAGCACCGGTGAAAACCTGCTCGCTGTAATCAAAACTGCATGGCGGAATAGCAAGCACAGTGTTGTCACGGTCAAGATTCAAGGTACTGGAAAAACAGCTTCACCAACCATTGATGAACTTGTTCTAAAGCAAATGGTCGCCAATCATTCTGCAGAGCTGGGAATCATCGATGCAGTGCATAGTCTCAGAAACCTAAAACCAGACGCAATTAAAAACGATTTACTTGTAGCTCTTGCTGGCGGTGCAGAATATTCTCCAACTCGGTTATGGCTTGACTGGGGAGGTGAAGTTGCAATTGTCGCTCGAGCAAGAAAAGAGCTCTGGACAGAACTAATTTCTAGAGCTAGATCTAGTTCTGGCACTTTGTATGTTCCTGTGTTGGCTAAAAATCTTAGACAGGACGTGAAATCACTTTCTGATGAAGAGTTAGCAGCCGTTGCAGGTCTAGATCTCGTAGCGGACTACGAAGCCATAACGGGTTGGATTGCGGAACTTACAAAAAGAGATTCTCTTCGCATTGTTCTAGGTAGTTATGCATATGCACCGGGAGCTAAACACATTGAAGTGCAAGCAGTGCAGCATTGCATCGCTAGAACGATTACAGAAGCACTACCAAAGAGCAGAGTGGTCTTGAGTTGGCTTGCCACCCCAACCGATTCCCATGTTGTTTCAGCTGAATTCGCTAGAGATATAGGCAACCGATACTCAAAACGTTCTTTTCTGACAAAGTTTAGAGATGGGCTGTATTTCGCCCGAGAAAATAGACCTGAGCTATTTACTAGTTCGGAGGGCAAGGAACTTGCACTAATTGACCCAACTTCTTCACTTCAGGGTTCCTCTTATGCTCTAGCGAAGCGAGTCCAAAGATGGATGGCTTATCAGCAGGCGGCTTCAGATCGGGTAGTTTCCTACCAGGTTGCCCCTCCTGCCACCACAGATTCAGTGCTCAGTCACCGAATCTTGAGGGCAACCTACCGCGGAGCACCGCATTTTGGCTTACACCCATATGAGACCGATAAAGCAGTTCGAATATCCGCTCTGCTGCTGATGGCTCAGTTACAAACACCTAGGAATCTTGAAATTATGGACGTTTACAGTAAATTAGCTGTCCACGGAGGGCTCTGGCGGAGTCTCTATAAGCCATCAGATTTGTGGCGGGTGGCCACAATCAGGGGTATCTGGGGTTATTTCAGTAATCATTGAAGGTTTCATAACAAGTTTATAAAGACTCAGTGAAAGCGGTTTCTAGGAAGCGGTTTCAGGCATAGGGTCTAAACAAGCCATATTCTATGGCGTGTTTTAACCTATTTTGCTGAACAGCTCAGTTGAAAAGGCCCAATAAATACTGGAAGGTACAGGGATGAACCTAAATAAATCTAAATTGGTGGCGACATTAGCATCTGTGTTAATGCTGAGTGCATCAATTGTTGGCCTAGGAGGATC
>JAEMTJ010000042.1:7176-8951 GCA_016462375.1 Rhodoluna sp.
CCCAGGTGCAAGAGACGCTTCTGAAGTTGTAGTTGAAGTTCCTCGCACCACTCCTTCACTTTTGGTTAACTTCGAAAGCAACGACTCTTCAGGCTATGCAATCACCAACTTCGGTGGAAACAGCACAGCTGTTGTTACTGACGCACCTGCCGGTGGTTCAGTTGGTTCTGTTTCAGCTTTGAAGGTAACCACTGCTGGCGAAGGCTGGGCAGGAACAACATTCATTGAAAAGTCTGTAAAGGCATCTCTTATCTCTGCTGGAAATATGGCTGTAAAGGCAAACATTTACTCTCCAGTTGCTGGGGCAGCCATCATGATGAAAATCGAGAGCGTGGAGCACCCATCTCAGGTTGTTGAAGTTACACGAACAAGCGTTGCTGGTTGGAAGACCTACAGCTTTGACTTCACTGTTGGTGGAAACATCTCCGCTTTGGATTACCCAAAGGCATCGATCTTCTTTGACTTCTTTGGTGCTAAGACTTCAAACCCTTGGTACATTGACGACATTGCGTTCAACGGTGCAGCTGGTGCAGCTCTTGCTACTCCAGCAACTCCAGTGGTTCCAGTTCTTGTTGACTTCGAGAGCGTCTCTGGTTACACATTGACTGACTTTGGTTGGAACGGTTCAAGCGTTGTTACCGATGCGCCTGCCGGTGGTTCTGTTGGGTCAGCTTCAGCGTTAAGGATTGTTAGCCCGGGAGAATGTTGGGGAGGAACCACGTTCCTATCTTCAAGCAATTCACTGATTGCAACAGGCAGCTCTCTAGTAAAGGCAAACATCTATTCTCCAGATGCTGGAAAAGTAATCAAGCTCAAGCTTGAGAACTCAGCTAACGGTGACCTAAACAAGGAAGTGGACGTTACTAGCGTTGCTGGTTGGAACACATACAGTTTCAACTTCGTAGGCTTTGACTCTGCGGTCAGCTACAACAAAGCTTCATTGTTCACCAACTTCACTTGTGGAGGAGGAAGCAAGAACGAGAATCCTTTCTTCGTAGATGACGTCTCATTCCTAGGTGCAGTTGGTGCAGCCTTGGGCGGCGGTTCAGTTGATCCAGTACCTTTCACTGGAAATGCAACCTTACGTTTAGCTGGCATCGATGCAACTAACTCTGTTCTCCTCCAAGGAGACGCAGACTACTGGGTATCACAGGGATGGATTCGTGCTGGTTCAACATTCCGAACCAAACTGGTCCCGGTCGGTTCAACTCAGCAGCTAACATACGCTGTCACTGACTCTTCCAACGGTTCACCATTAGCTAACACCACAGTTACTTTGGTTCTTGGTAAGGCATACGCAAACTCAACTGCAAAGCTCCACGTGGGTGCAGCGGTTGCTGGCGGTGCAGGAACTGAGTGCTGGTGCGGAAACTCACAGGCAACAGTAACTGGAGTTACAAACTCACAAGGTCTTGTAACTTTCAACGTTGTTAGCGATGACGTTCCGGCTGCCGCAGCTGACTACCCAGGCACCAACCTTGCGGTTGCGCCTTCTGGTGCTCATCTCTTCAGCCAGATCACAGCATTCGTTAACAGCTGGACTCAGGACTCAGTTGACGTTGTCGACTTCAATTTCTACAAGCCAGCTACTGCTGTTGTGATTCCTCAGGTTACAACTCGTGTAAACGGACTCACCTCAGCGAATTCTGTAGCTGGAAGCACTGAAGGTTGGGCACAGTACTACGCTGCCGGACTGCAGTACTTCGAGCGTGGCCTTGAGGTTGGATCCACAACTAACTTGTCATACACAGTGACCGCTAACGGCGCTCCTTATG
>JAEMTJ010000012.1 GCA_016462375.1 Rhodoluna sp.
ACATTCCGAACCCGGAAGCTAAGACTCTCTGCGCCGATGGTACTGCAAGGGGGACCTTGTGGGAGAGTAGGACACCGCCGGACTTAATTTAGAAAATGGCCACCTTGGTAACAGGGTGGCCATTTTTATTTAATAGATGTTTTAAGATTTTTAGGAGGAGAAACTCATGAATGATAAACCAGAATCAAAAGATCGCCGGAGTGCCGGTGGAGATGACAGAAAGAAGCCAGCAGGAGCTGAGCGGCGCAGTGGTGGCCGTGAAGAACGCCCTGAGTGGCAGAATCGCGTAGCGCAGCCCATTCGTGAGGACGCGCCAAAATCTCCCATGATTCCAGAGGAGATCACCGATCAAGATTTAGAGCTCGGCATCCGTGTTCAACTAAAAACTTTGACTGCAGAGAATGCAGAAATGACAGCAAGACATCTGGCTATGGTTAGTCTGCTTCACGAGCAGGACCCAGAGCTAGCGCATCTGCATGCTTTGGCTGCAGCTCGTCGAGCAGGTCGAATCGCAATTGTCAGAGAAACTTTAGGAATTACTGCTTACCAGGTTGGCGACTATGGGCTAGCGCTTCGAGAGCTAACTACTTACCGCAGACTTTCTGGTTCAAATGATCAGCTGCCAATCATGGTTGACTGTGAAAGAGGCTTGGGTAGACCTCAGAAAGCTCTCGAATTAGGTCGGTCTGTGGATAGAAAAACCCTGCAACCCTCAGTTCGGGTTAACCTAGCTATTGCTATGTCAGGTGCCCGCTTGGACCTAAATGAAAACGACTTAGCCCTGGCTGAACTTGAGATTCCAGAGCTAGATCCAACAAAAGTTTTTGAATTTTCCACAAATCTATTCCATGCTTATGCAAATACCCTTATAATCGGGAACAGAGAAAGTGAAGCAAAACGGTGGTCAGAATTGGCAGAACGCGCAGAGCAACACTTTATCGGGAACAACAACCCCGAGAATGAAGTCTTCTCAGTGATTGAGGAGATACAGATTCCCGAGGTGTCCAGATCGGCGCGGCCTTCAAAATCCCAGCATGATGCCGCGACCAGGACACCTCGGGATCCTTCCTCAAATAGAGGTAAGCCCAACCGCGATGACGCAGATTCTGGCGAGAAGCCAAAGCGTCCACCTTTCAATGGCGGACAACGCAGCAGTGGTCCACCGCCTAAGGGTGGATTCAAGCCCGGCGGCGGTCGCGGATTCGGTGGACCACCAAAGGGAAGAAGCAGAGGCCCAGGTCGTGGGCGCTAACAAGATTTGGAATCAATACGATTTACTTCTTGCAGATTTAGATGGCGTAATTTACGAAGGTCAGTCAGCAATCGTTGGTGCTGTGCCATCAATCGCCGAACTACATGCAAGAGAAATCGCAGTTGGTTACGTAACCAATAACTCTTCTCGAAAACCTGAATCAATTGCCCAGCAATTAGTTGGTTTTGGCGTCAGCGCAAAAGCTGCAGAGGTTATTTCTTCTGGACTAACTGCAGTTGAATTACTTGCAAGCAAAGTTCCAGCTGGTTCAAAAGTTTTAGTTGTCGGTGGCGAAGGACTTCGCGCATTTGTTGTTGATGGCGGATTTGAGCTTGTCGATGACAGCGATGACAAACCTGTTGCAGTGTTGCAGGGTTTTGCACCAGATGTTTCCTGGCGAGATTTGGCAGAAGCTTCATATTCAATTGCCAATGGTGCGATTTGGATAGCGACTAACAACGACTGGACTTTGCCACAAGAAAAAGGTGTCGCCCCAGGAAATGGAACTTTAGTTAGCGCAGTGCACACTGCAGTCGGACAATTCCCGCTTGTAGCAGGTAAACCCGAACCTACAATTTATAAAACTGCATTGGCTAGATTCAATAAGGAATCAGCGCTTTTTGTTGGAGATCGTTTAGAGACAGACATTCTGGGAGCTAACAGAGCTGGAGTTGACAGTGCGGTTGTTTTGACTGGCATCGCTTCTAGAAAAGATGTTCTAGCAGCACAAGGTGAAGAACGTCCTAAATACATTTTGCAAACGCTCACCGATTTGCTTGTCAACTATGTCGAACCAACGCAAACCAAGCGTGGTTGGCGGTGTGGGGGAGCAAGCGTTGAACTGCTTGGCGATAAAGTTATGGTGGTTGAAGGTGATCCAGGGTCAATCGAGGCGCTTAGAGCAGCAGCCTGTGTGATTTGGGAATCTGGAAAGCATATTCATTTTCTTGATGTGCAAAGTGCACTGTATGAAACGAAGGCATAGATGAGCGACAGATTAGAAGAATTAGAAGCAGAGCTGGCAAAAATCGCAGCTCTAGATTTGGCTGAGCAGCCAGCGGCGTTTTCTGCGCTACGTGAAAAACTTGAGTCTCAACTAAACGCTGCTGCCGAGCAGTCAACTGAGCTATAAGGTGGATGAGAATTCAGTTCGTCTCGATGTTGCTTTAGTCGAAAGAGGACTTGCTAAGTCAAGAAATCAAGCTTCAGCTTTCGTTGAATCAGGTCGTGTTTTTATTGATGGTAGAGAAGCAAGAAAGTCGTCACAGCCAGTGACACCAACCGCTGAGCTTGTTGTTCTTGAAGCTATCGACTATGTTTCCAGAGCAGGTCACAAATTAGCTGCTGCACTCGATGCTTTTCCAGAGATAGAGATTGTTGGCAAAATCTGTCTTGATGTTGGCGCATCAACCGGAGGTTTCACCGATGTCTTGCTGCGTTACGGGGCAGCCAAGATTATTGCCTTGGATGTTGGGCACTCCCAACTAGCAGAATCATTATTGGATAATCGCTTGGTTATCAATATCGAGAACTTCAATGCACGTGAGCTGACCCCGGAGTTGCTATCGGCAGTAGTTGGCAAACGACTAGATAGAAAACTAGAACCGACCACCATTGAGCTAGTTGTTGCTGATCTAAGCTTCATCTCATTGACTCTTGTTCTTGCCCAAATGAAGGCAGTTGCGCCAAATGCCAACTTTGTCTTACTCGTGAAGCCGCAATTCGAAGTTGGCAAGAAATCTTTAGATGCTTCAGGTATCGTGAATGACCATAGGCTTAGGGCCAGCGCCATCAGACAAGTTCTTGATGAAGCTAAGGCTGTTGGTCTGAACATCCAAGGCCTTATCAAGTCGCCGCTGCCTGGCACACATGGCAATATTGAGTTCCTAGTCTGGTTGAACGCTGTGGAGACTAACCACAGCATCGACTGGTCTGGCAGAATTGATGAACTGGCTAAAGAGCGAGTCTAAGAAGTAGAGGAGAGCCCAATGGCTGAGCAGCGCTATGTTTTGCTCGTGACGCACACCCGTCGCCCAGAAGCTGTTGAATCTACCATCGAAGCTATCCAGCAATTGGTTGCCGCCAACCTTATTCCTGTAATGACTCCAGTTCAATCTGCAGAAATCGAAGAGTACCTGAGCTCTCGTTCAGGCGATGCATCATTTTTGAAATCAGTGCAATCCTTAGGGACAACAGTCACTGAAGATCAGCTAGAACTTGTAATGGTTTTAGGTGGCGACGGCACAATTCTGAAAGCTGCGGAAATTGTTCGCGAGAGTGCAACCCCACTTATGGGAATCAACCTAGGCCACGTCGGCTTCTTAGCCGAAAGTGAACGCGAAGGTTTATCTCATGCGGTTGCCAGGGTGGTGGCTAGAGACTATTTAGTAAAAGAGCGCTTGACACTCGATGTTCGAGTCCTAGTCGAGGGTAAAGAAGTTTATAGAACCTGGGCTTTGAATGAAGCTACCGTTGAAAAGAGTACAGCCGAGCGCATGCTCGAGGTCGTCGTTGAAATAGATCGTCGTCCACTATCAAGTTTTGGTTGCGACGGTGTAATCATGGCAACACCAACCGGTTCAACCGCCTATGCATTTAGTGCAGGTGGTCCAGTCGTTTGGCCAAGCGTTGAAGCGATGCTGCTTGTTCCACTGTCTGCCCATGCGCTCTTTTCGAGGCCGATGGTTATCAGCCCTCGCTCGTTATTAGCTGTTGAAGTATTAGATCGTTCTGCTGGAACAGGAGTGCTTTGGTGTGATGGTAGAAGAACTCACGACTTGCCAGTTGGTGCCCGCGTTGAAGTTAGTAGATCCAAGAAATCTGTCCGTTTAGCTCGACTGCGTCAAGGCCCATTCACTGACCGCCTAGTTCGTAAGTTCTCGCTTCCAGTATCTGGTTGGCGGGGACCAGACGCTGCCGCTGAGTAAACCAGCGCAACAGACATGATTGAAGAACTTAGAATCAATGACCTTGGGGTGATCCAAGAAGCAACGCTTTCCTTTCACAGAGGGCTTACCGTCCTAACCGGGGAAACCGGCGCGGGTAAGACGATGGTCCTGACAGCCCTTGGTCTCTTACTTGGTGAAAGATCTGATGCAGGCTCCATCAGAAAAGGTGCAACTCAAACCAGTGTCGAAGGTCGCTGGAAACTTCCTGCCAATAACGAAGTGGTTGAAAGAGCAGTTGAGGCAGGGGCTTTGGTCGAAGAGGGCGAACTCATCCTTGCAAGAAACGTGTCAGCTGATGGACGTTCCAGGGCTGTCATAGGCGGTAGAAGTGCTCCGATAGGACTTTTGAGTGAACTCGGTGAAAATCTTGTAGTAGTTCATGGGCAAGCCGATCAGATACGTTTGAAATCTGCTAACGCTCAGCGCATCGCGCTAGATCAGTTTGCTGGAGCAGAGTTCTCAGCACTCCTGGGTGAGTATCAGGTCAGTTTCCAAGCTTGGCGAAAAGTTAAAGAAGAACTGGAAGAGATCAAGACAAATCAAACAAGCAGAATTCGTGAAGCTGCCGAGTTAGCAGAAAACCTGGATTATTTGGCGAAATTAGCGCCAAAGTCAAACGAGGACCAGGAACTTTCCGAACTAGCAGCAAGGTTGACGCACACCGAAGATTTACGAAATGCTGCAAGCATCGCTCACGAAGCGCTTGCAAGCGAAGGCTATGATTCCTCAGATGCCATTGGCCTTGTCGGTCAGGCTCGTAAAGCACTTGAGGGAGTAGTTGCAAAGGATGCTGCACTTACTGAAGACATTGAATCTCTTCGGCAGATTGGCGCGAACCTGAATGACATCGCCGCAAACCTATCTGGTTACCTTGCCAGCCTCGAGGCTGACAGCGGTTTGAGCTTAGATCAAGTGCAGGAACGCAGAAGCGAACTAGCAATAGCAGTCAAGCGCTTTGGCGGATCCCTTGAAGCCGTTCTGGAATATCAAATCCAAGGTCAAAAGCGGCTGCTCGAATTAGATTCTTCTTCAGAGCACATCGACAAAGTAGAACAGCAAGTCTTGGTTTTTGAGGAAGCAGCGAATGATCTTGCGGAGAAACTTAGCAAAGCAAGAAGAGGCGCTGCCCAAGATCTTGCCGAGCGTGTTACACAAGAATTGATTAGTTTGGCGATGTCGGGGGCAAAACTGCATGTCAGCGTTGAGAGCAGCAACCAGCTTTCTACAACTGGCAAAGACACAGTTACATTCCTTTTGGAAAGTTACTCAGGCGCAGAACCAAGATCAATCGGTAAGGGTGCTTCCGGTGGTGAACTAAGCCGGATCATGCTTGCTCTAGAAGTTGTCTTAGCTTCATCAGCTGACACCCCAACATTTATTTTTGATGAAGTTGATGCTGGGGTTGGTGGGGCAACGGCAATCGAACTAGGTAAAAGATTGGCTCAACTGTCGAAGAAATCTCAGGTCATCGTCGTAACCCACTTGGCTCAAGTTGCAGCTTTTGCTGATCAACACCTTAGGGTTACTAAGACATCCGCGGCAGAGTTCACCGCCAGTGATGTTCAGGTGCTGGATCAGACAGCCAGAACCGAAGAGCTCGCGAGAATGCTCTCCGGTTTGAGCGATTCTCAGGCCGCTAAAGATAATGCTTTAGAGCTTAGACAGATTGCCTTAGAGGCAAACACTATCTAATTTTCGGCATGTCTTGAGAGAGTGTTGGGAGCTCTGGCCGACAGGTGCTAAAGTTAAATTCCATGGCTGATGCGATGGATTCTGGTAAATCAAGACACATATTTGTGACCGGTGGGGTTGCTTCCTCACTAGGAAAAGGCCTTACTGCCGCCAGCCTTGGTAACCTTCTTAGAGCTCGTGGGCTCACTGTTGTAATGCAAAAACTGGACCCATATCTAAATGTAGATCCAGGCACAATGAACCCATTTCAGCACGGTGAAGTTTTCGTTACCGATGATGGTGCGGAAACCGATTTGGATATCGGCCACTACGAGAGATTCCTAGACATCAACCTTGGTCAGTCAGCCAACGTAACCACAGGCCAGATTTACTCTGAAGTAATCCGCAAGGAAAGAGCTGGCAGTTACCTCGGTGACACCGTTCAGGTAATTCCGCACATCACTGATGAGATCAAACGCAGAATGCGCTTGCAAGCTCATGAGAGCCCAGCCCCCGATGTGATAATCACTGAAATCGGTGGAACTGTTGGAGACATCGAATCACTTCCATTTGTTGAGGCAGCCCGTCAAGTTCGTCACGAACTGGGTAGAGACAAAGTCTTCTTCGTTCACGTATCTCTTGTCCCTTACCTTGCTCCAAGCGGTGAGCTAAAGACCAAACCTACACAGCACTCAGTTGCCACATTGAGATCTATCGGTATCCAACCTGATTCAATAGTTTGTCGCAGTGATCGGCCAATCGGGGAAGCGATTAAGAAGAAGATCGCATTGATGTGTGATGTTGACATTGAAGCCGTTATCAATGCTGCTGATGCCAATAGCATCTACGACATCCCAACGGTTATTCATGAGGAAGGTTTAGATTCATACATAATCAAGCACCTAAACCTAGAAGCCGGTGAAGTTGACTGGTCGCACTGGGAAAGCGTGCTAAAAGCAGTTCATGAACCGTTGAGCGAGGTTACAGTCGCTCTTGTCGGTAAGTATGTTGACCTGCCAGATGCCTATCTTTCCGTTACCGAAGCACTTCGTGCCGGAGGGTTTGCTGAACAGGTGAAGGTAATAATCAAGTGGGTTGCCAGCGATCTTTGCGAAACTGAGGAAGGCGCAAGAGAGCACCTCGGTGCTGTTGATGCAATTTGCGTTCCGGGCGGCTTCGGCATTAGAGGTCTTGAAGGAAAACTTGGTGCTCTAAAATTTGCTCGTGAAAACGGTATTCCGACACTTGGCCTTTGTCTAGGTCTGCAGTGCATGGTTATCGAGTATGCAAGAAACGTAGTTGGTCTTGAAGGTGCATCCTCTACCGAATTCGAACCAGAGACGAAGTATCCAGTTATTGCCACCATGGCCGAACAGGTAGAAATCCTTGCATCAGGAGACATGGGGCACACCATGAGACTTGGGCTATTTGAAGCTCAACTAACTCCAGGCAGCGTTGTTGCGGAAGCCTATGGCAAAACCACTGTGCTAGAACGTCACCGTCACCGCTATGAAGTCAACAACTCGTTTAGAGATCAACTTTCTGATGCGGGTTTGAGTTTCTCGGGTCTTTCACCAAATGGAGATCTTGTCGAGTTTGTTGAACTCCCTAAGGATGTTCACCCGTACTATGTTTCAACTCAAGCTCACCCAGAGTTCTTATCTCGACCTACCAAAGCTCACCCACTATTCCATGGACTAATCAAGGCAGTTCTTGCCGGTCGTCTATTCGGCGATAAGGCAGAGTAACGAAACAACCTGATGGCTAAATTACAGCAATCGGTTGATAACTATCTCAGACACCTCACCATCGAGCGAGGAATGGCCAAGAACACTCTGTTGGCTTATCGTCGTGACTTAAATGCTTACATCGTCTATCTCGGTGCATTAGATATTGATTCACCCAACCAGGTGCAGGAAAGCCACATCAGAGACTTTGCTCAGCAGTTGGTAACTAAAAAAGCTATGGTGGCCACTTCGGTTGCAAGGACACTGGCGGCCGTTCGAGGTCTACATAAATTCTTACTTTTCGAAGGTGTTCTAGAAGTTGATGTGGCTGCCACTGTCAAACCACCGAAGGCACCGAAAAGATTGCCTAAGGCCATTTCTGTAAGTGATATTGAACGCTTACTCAAAGCAGCTGGCCCAGAACCTGATGACATTGGTGGGGCAGGGGACTTGATTAGAGTCAGAGACAGAGCAATCGTTGAAATGCTCTACGCCACCGGCGCTAGAGTTTCAGAACTAGTGAACATTGACCTAGATGACCTCATCGACCCAGAGATAATTCGTTTATTTGGTAAAGGCTCTAAAGAGCGTATTGTTCCGGTAGGCAGATATGCTCAGGCAGCATTGCAGGCCTATCTCATCAGAGTCAGGCCAACGTTGGCGGCTTTAGCTAAGGGAACCCCTGCGCTGTTTCTAAACCAAAGAGGAACAAGACTTAGCAGGCAGAGTGTTTGGCAAATCATCTCCGATGCAGCGGCTAACGCCAAGTTTGAAAAGGAGGTTTCTCCGCATACTTTTAGGCACTCATTTGCCACCCACCTGCTAGAAGGTGGGGCAGATGTCAGGGTGGTCCAGGAGTTACTGGGACACGCCTCGGTGGCGACCACCCAGATATACACACTTGTTACCGTAGACGCGCTGAGAGAGATCTACGCTACCGCCCATCCACGAGCTCAGCGGTAGGCTATAAGAACTAAAGTTATTGTCTTTGCTGGTCTTTTAGGCCAAAACTTACTGCTGTGAAGCCAGAGAGGAAGTCTCGATGTCAGGTAAAAGTGCCGACCACAGGTTTCCAATTCCTAAACGCTTATCCAGCCACGGACCTGCTCGAATAATTGCTCTCTGCAACCAAAAAGGTGGCGTCGGTAAAACAACTACAACCATCAACACCGCAGCGGCGCTAGCCGAATATGGACGTAAAGTCCTGTTGGTTGATTTTGATCCACAGGGAGCACTATCCAGAGGTCTTGGTGTAGTCAACGAAGATGTCAAAACCATCTATGACCTAATGCTTGATCGCAAACTCAAAGCAACTGATGTCATTGTTCACACCGAAGTGCCAGGGCTTGATCTAATTCCAGCAAACATTCAGTTATCTGCAGCAGAGATTCAACTAGTTGCAGAACCAGGAAGAGAAAGAATTCTAGCTGGAGTGCTTAGGCCAGTGCTGGGTGACTACGACCTAATAATGATTGACTGTCAACCGTCACTGGGTCTACTGACAGTCAATGCTCTAACGGCAGCCCACGGTGTATTGATTCCGGTGGCCTGTGATTTCTTCGCACTAAGAGGTTTAGAGCTACTAATTAAGAACACAGTTGAACTTGTTCAAGAGCGACTAAATGAAAATCTTAAGATTGATGGCATTCTTCCCACCATGTTTGACCCAAGAACTCTGCACTCAAGAGAGATGCTGAACAATCTAAATAAAGACTACGGAAAGAAAGTTTTCAAATCCGTTATCAAGTTGACCGTTAAGTTCAAGGATTCATCTGCCCAAGGTAGACCGATAACCCAATATGCTCCTTCTTCTGAAGCTGCTGAACTATACCGAGCTGTTGCAAGGGAGATGGTTGATCGTGGCTGTGCTCCATAACGATCTCGAAGATCTCAGCAGTAACGGATTCTCATTAAACATCGGTAACTTCGAAGGCCCATTTGATTTATTGCTTTCGCTAATCTCTAAACATCAAGTAGACATCACTTCTATTTCTTTGAGTCAAGTAACCAATGACTTCATCGCTTATGTGCGAACTCTTGAAGATGCAGACCAGCTTGAAGAGGCCTCTGAGTTCTTGGTTGTGGCTGCCACTTTGCTAGATATCAAGATTGCCGAACTACTGCCTAAGGGTGAAGTTGTAGATGCTGAAGATGTTGCGCTGCTTGAAGCCAGAGACTTGCTCTTTGCAAGACTTCTGCAATACCGGGCTTTCAAGGACATATCGTCTTGGTTCCAAACTGCGATTGCTTTGGAGTCAAGAAGGGTCTATCGCTCAGTAAGACTTGATGATCGATTCAGAACACAGCGTCCTGAATTGGTCTGGACTGTTTCTTTAGAAGATTTTGCCAGACTCGCGGAAGAGACCATGGCGCCGCGTGAGATACCAATGGTCGGGCTAACACATCTTCACGCGCCTAGAATCTCTATACGTGAACAGGCCGCAGAGGTAGTTGCACTGCTGCGGGCAGCAACCACACTAACTTTTAGGGAACTCATTTCATCTGTTCGAGACAGGGCTGTTTTGGTAGCCAGGTTCCTAGCGATCCTAGAACTATACAGAATGAGCGCAGTTAGCTTTGAACAATCAGAATCACTTGGACCGCTGCAGATTACCTGGCGCGCAGAAGACTTCGATGACGAACAACTCTCAGCACTAGGAGCAGACTATGAGTCTTGATAGCCAAGAAGGCACAGAAATGGAAACCCCCATCGAAGAAGAACAGTTAGCAACTCAAGATCCAAGAGTTTCTTTGGCGATGAATGAACCAATTGACTCAGACTCACTGCGTGGAGCCGTGGAAGCCATACTCATGGTGGCAGAAGTTCCGCTATCAATTGTTCATCTAGCCACATCTCTTGACATGCCAGTGGCGGAAATTAGGCAAGCAGTTTTAGCTGTGAAAGCTGACTTTGATGGCGAGAACGGAACTAGAGCTAGGGGCTTTGAACTTCGTGAAGTTGGTGGTGGTTGGCGAGTGTTCGTAAGAGAAGAGTACGAATGGGCCGTGAGAGAATTTATCTCAAACGAGAATCCAACCAAGCTCTCTCAGGCAGCTCTAGAAACTCTTGCAGTAATTGCTTACCGTCAACCAATAGCCCGAGGACAGATTGCCTCTATTCGCGGTGTCAACGTGGATTCGGTAGTTAGAACTTTGCTCAGCCGGGGGCTGATCACTGAAGTATTTACCGATAGTGAAACCGGTGCAATTAACTACGGAACTACTGAAACATTCCTGGAAACCTTGGGAATAAATGCGCTAGATGATCTGCCTCTGATCAGCCCATACCTACCTGATGCCAATTTTGATTTTGGCGCAGAGAATGCAGCAGGAAACTAAGTGAATGAATCAACCGAAGGTGTTCGACTGCAAAAAGTTTTAGCTAACGCTGGAGTTGCCTCCCGAAGGGCTAGCGAAGACCTAATTACTTCAGGGGCTGTGAAAGTTAACGGCAAAGTAGTCAAAGAGCTCGGTAGCCGAATAAATCCTGAAGTAGACAAAGTTTCAGTTCGCGGAACTCCAGTTCAGCTAGATGCTAGCCGGGTATACATGGCACTTAATAAACCGGTCGGTGTGATTTCTTCGATGGCAGATGAATTTGGGAGACCTGACCTATCGCAGTATGCATTGCGCTCAGACCGGATCTATAACGTAGGAAGATTGGATGCCGATACCTCGGGGTTGTTGATACTAACCAATGATGGCGAACTTGCCAACATGCTTGCTCATCCAAAATTTGGAGTAACCAAGACGTATGTTGCCAAAGTTGAAGGACAGGTATCTGCCCAAGAGATTCAAAAACTGCTAACTGGTTTAGAGCTTGAAGATGGACCAATGAAAGCCGATAAGGCTAATCTTGTGGACTCAAATGACTATGAATCTCTGGTTGAAATAGTGATTCACTCTGGTAAAAACCGTGTGGTCAGAAGAATGTTTGAAGCCCTTGGCCATCCAGTCAAAGACCTAGTTCGCAGACAGTTTGGCCCTGTTCAACTAGGCCCACTAAAGCCCGGTCAGACCAGGTTGCTCAGTAAAGTTGAAGTCGGTGCTTTACTCAAGGCTGCTGAGGGCAAGAGCACTAGAGCTCCAAGACCACCTAAACCTAAAGCCAAAGTGGCAACCAAACTAAAGCCGAGAGGAAACAGAAGTGGCGCTTAGAGCTATCCGTGGAGCGATTCAACTAGAAACTGATGATCGTGAACATCTACTAAAACTTACCGCTGAGCTATTGGCAAAAATGATGCATGCCAACAACATGCACACAGACCAGTTGATTTCAATTCTTTTCACTGCAACTCCAGATATCACATCAGAGTTTCCAGCCCTAGCCGCTCGTGAACTAGGTCTCGGGGATGTCCCACTGATGTGCTTTGTTGAAATGAATGTTGAAGGTGCCATGCCTCGCATTATCAGAGTGATGGTCAACGCTGAGCTAGAAGTGCTTAGAGCTGAAGTTCAGCATGTTTACCTTCGCGGAGCAACAGCTCTCCGATTGGATATCGCTCAATGAGTCCACGCACCACAGGTCAAATTCACATTATTGGAGCTGGGCTACTAGGCACCAGTATTGGGCTCGCGCTAACCAAACTAGGTATTGATGTTTCTATCAGTGACGCATCTCCAGCTAATCAGTTGCTAGCCATTGACTTTGCGGCTGGAAGAAAACTTGTTGAAGGCGACGATGTCTCAGTTGTTGTGGTCTGTGTACCACCCGATGTTACAGCTAAGACGGTAATAGGAGCTCTGAAAGATTTTCCAACAGCGATTGTTACTGATGTTGCCAGCGTTAAGAGCACCGTCCTTGCTGAGCTAAAAAGTAATACTGCTGACACGTCTAGATACGTCGGTTCGCATCCAATGGCAGGTCGGGAGAAGGGCGGCACATTGGCAGGTCGCGCTGACTTATTTGTTGGAAGGCCTTGGGTTATGGCTGTTGAAGAAAAAACTGACTCTGCAGCAGCACAAAAGATTGAACAGTTGGCCTTAGACCTAGGCTCAACTCCAATCAGAATGAGTGCGCAAGAACACGATCATGCTGTTGCTCTTATCTCTCACACGCCGCAAATAATCTCGAGTTTGCTTGCAGCTCAACTTTCAATTGCCGAAGATAAAGATCTATCTCTTTCTGGCCAAGGCTTAAGGGATACCACTCGTATCGCTGCCAGCGATCCGAGTCTCTGGCTGCAAATTCTCTCCGCTAACTCAGCAGAGTTACTCCCAGTGCTTAAAAACTTTGATAAAGATCTTGAACAAGTTATTGCAGCACTTGAGCAAGTTGGCACTTCGGGTTCTTTAGCTAAGTTGGGAAAAGTTCTAGAGGCTGGAAATCAAGGAATTGCTAGGCTGCCAGGTAAGCATGGTTCAACCAATACCTCTTATGCGCAGGTAGTAGTAATGATTGATGACAAACCAGGTGAGTTGGCAAGACTACTTACCGAGATTGGCCAAGCAGGCCTAAACGTTGAAGACCTGAAACTAGATCACGCCAGCGGTGCACAGGTTGGCTTGGTTGAACTTTCTGTACTTCCCAACATTGAAGAAAAACTGACTAGCACCTTGCGTACCAATGGCTGGCGTTTGGCAGGCTAAATGCATATCGTTGCCATAGACGGTCCGGCCGGTTCAGGTAAATCAAGCGTAAGTAAAGCTGTTGCCCGAAAGCTTGGCTTTGGCTATCTCGATACTGGGGCGGCGTACCGTGCGCTGACGTGGTTTGTTCATACTCAAGCAATAGCACTTTCATCAATTGATGAAAAGTTTCTGACCAAAGACTTTGACTACCAGATATCCCTTGATCCGGATGACTATTGGGTCAGAGTTGGCACTACAGATGTGACCTATGAAATCCGTGAGAGCAGCATCGGGGAGAAGGTAAGTGCTGTTTCAGGCTTGCCATTGATTAGGCAATACATGCTGAAACTAACACACGATCTTGTCCTTACCTCAGGTTTTGAAGGGGTAGTGGTTGAAGGCAGGGACATTACAACCGTTGTCTTCCCTAGCGCTCAAACCAGAATTCTCCTAACTGCCGCAGAAGAAGTTAGACTTAGAAGGCGTTCAGCGGAGCTCCCCGAAGGCATTTCAATTGCCGAGCAAATCACCAAACGAGATCAAAACGATGCGAAAGTAGTCGATTTTCTTTCTCCTGCCCAAGGTGTCGAGTTGGTTGATTCCACAGAACTAGATTTTGACTCAACCGTTGAGGCAATCATCAGAATTATTGAAAGAACTAAGTAGGGAAAATGGAAGACCAAGACTTTAATGCGGATCCGGTCGATCCAGAGTTTCTCGATCGCTTAAATTCATTCTCCACCGAAGAAGAAGAGGCTCGAGTTCGAGCACTTCGAGTAGGACTATCTGAATATGACCTAGACGAAGAGGACATTCGTGTCCTTGAAGAAATCGGTGCTGCCGATGGTCAGCCAGTAATGCTCCCCGCACTTCCTGTCTTAGCTATTGTGGGTAGACCAAATGTGGGCAAATCAGCTTTGGTTAACAGAATCATCGGCAGACGTGAAGCCGTTGTTGAAGACAAGCCGGGGGTAACCCGTGACCGTGTCTCATACAAGGCTGAGTGGAATGGCCGTAAATATACTTTGGTTGACACCGGTGGTTGGGAACCCGATGCCAAGGGCATCGATAAGTCAGTTGCTATCCAGGCTGAGATTGCTGTTGAACTAGCTGATGCAGTGCTCTTTGTTGTTGACTCAACCGTTGGACCAACTGCAACTGACGAGCGAGTAGTCAAGATGCTTAGAGCAAGTAAGAAACCAGTGCTCTTGTTAGCCAACAAAGTTGATGACGAAAGAGGAGAAGCAGAAGCTGCTGCACTTTGGTCGTTGGGACTAGGGGAGCCTCATCCTGTTTCTGCACTTCATGGTAGAGGAGTTGCCGATGTCTTGGATAAAGTCATGCAGGTTCTTCCAGCAGTTTCTAACGTTGCCAAGCAAGAATTTGGTGGACCACGAAGAGTTGCGATTATCGGTAGACCAAATGTTGGTAAGTCATCCCTTTTGAACAAAGCGGTTGGTTCAGAACGTGCTGTCGTGAACGATTTAGCTGGAACTACCCGTGATCCAATCGATGAGCAGGTTGAGCTAGGTGGCAAGGTTTGGCGTTTTGTCGATACCGCTGGTATCCGTCGAAGAATTCATCTGGCTCAAGGCGCAGATTTTTATGCTTCACTTCGAACAGCATCGGCACTTGAACGAGCGGAAGTTGCGGTAGTAGTTCTTGATGTCACTGAGAAAATCAGCGAGGGGGATATCAGAATTGTTGACATGGCCCTTGAATCTGGCCGTGCATTAGTGCTTGCTTTCAACAAGTGGGACACCTTAGATGAAGACCGCAGAGAGTATTTGGAGCGTGAGATCGAGCAAGATCTAGCTCACGTTGCTTGGGCTCCGAGAGTAAACATCTCAGCTAAGACTGGTCGACACCTGGAGAAGCTTGTTCCAGCTCTTGAAGTGTCTCTTGATTCTTGGGATACCAGAATTCCAACTGGAAAGCTAAATGCCTTCATTCAGGAATTGGCAATGGAATTCCCGCACCCTGTTCGTGGTGGTAAGCAACCTAGAATTCTTTTTGCTACTCAGGCAAGCACAAGGCCACCAAAGTTTGTCCTGTTCACCACCGGGTTCTTGGACCCAGGTTATAGAAGATTCATCGTTAGAAGACTTCGCGAAACCTATGGTTTTGAGGGCTCACCGGTTGAGATTGGCATGAGAGTAAGAGAGAAGCGTAAGCGTTAATATTGTCCCAACGGGCTATAGCGCACTTGACTAAAGTCAAGAGATCTCGGGTCCAAATTCCGCTAGCCTGACGCTATTCTAGGAAAATCATGGTTGATCAGAATCTACAGTTGAGTGACAGGGTCATTACTTGGCCTAATGCGCTATCTGCACTCAGGTTGCTCCTTGTTCCGGTCTTCCTCTGGATGATCTTGATTGATCAGAATTTGATAGCTTTTGCCATTCTTGCTTTCTCCAGTTTTACCGATTGGTTAGATGGTTTTCTGGCGAGGAAGCTAAATCAAATGACAAGACTCGGTCAGCTCCTCGATCCGGCTGCCGACAGGTTATTTATTCTTGCCTCGCTATTGGGGCTAGCTATAACGGCTAAGGTTCCCTGGTGGTTGGTGCTGGTCATTGTCGCCAGAGACCTCACCTTGTTCTTTACCTTGCCGTTTCTGGCCAAAGTCGGCTATGGTCCGCTACCGGTAACTTACACGGGCAAAGCTGGCACCTTTGCACTGCTTTATGCCTTCCCATTGATGCTTCTGCCTGAGGTAGTGCCCCAAGAAGTCGCTGTTTGGATATACCCGATTGCCTGGGCATTTGCCTTTTGGGGAATCTGGCTCTACTGGTGGACAGGTTTCATTTATTTACGACAGGTTCATAACATTCGAAAATCGGCACTCCTAGAGTCGGCTATTCTTAACCACGAAGAGGAGAGAGTGTGAACGAGTTTTCAGCTGGCCAAGATGCCAATTCAGGCGAAGACATTGAGGCTACTCGCAACTTCTCTGAAGACCTAATTGAGGGTGATTTAGAGTCACTTTCGGATGAAGAGAGAGCAGCTGTCGACGCACTTCCTTCTGGTAACGCTTTGCTAGTTGTTCGTCGTGGCCCCAACCAGGGATCAAGATTCCTATTGGATTCAGATGTCACTACCGTTGGCCGCCACCCAAATGCCGACATCTTCTTGGATGATGTCACTGTTTCTAGAAAACATGCTGAATTTAAAAGATCCGGCAAGACCTTTACAGTTACCGACCTAGCATCCCTAAATGGAACCCAATATGAAAACTCAAGAGTTGAGACCGCAGTACTGGATAACGGTAGTGAAGTTCAGATTGGTAAGTATCACCTGACTTTCTTTGCATCCAAGAGAGACATCTAAATACCATGGCCGTTAGCGAAGCATCCAATCTTTTTGCACCTAGACCTGGTCGACTTTTTACCATCGGTCAGGTAATTGACAAAATCAAAGTTGATTTCCCAGACCTAACCCCTTCAAAGATTCGTTTTCTAGAAGATCAAGGTTTATTCTCACCTTTTAGAACCGAATCTGGTTACCGTAAATATAGTGAAGCTCACATTGAAAGAGTTCGGTTAATTCTTGAACTGCAGAGAGATAAGTTTCTGCCTCTCAAAGTTATTCGGACATACCTAGATGACCTAGATTCTGGAAAGCAGCCATCGCTTCCAACTGCAACTAGACGTCCCAGTGTTACCCGTAAGTTCAGCAAGCTAGAACTTGTTGCAGAGAGCGGTGTCAATGAGACTCTGCTCGCAGAGGCTCAGCAATCACAGTTGATTGGCGCAGAACCCTTTGAATACAGCGACATTGAAATCGCTCGTTCACTTATGCAACTGCAGCGCTTTGGTATTTCAGCCAGACACCTTAGAGGCATTAAAACTTCAGTTGATAGAGACCTTGGTTTGATCCAGGGAGTCGTTGCCAGCGTCAAGAAACAACGTGATCCGGCAGCGAAATCAAGAGCCGCAGCCTATGCTAACGAAATTGAGTCACACTTTGCAGTGATTAGAGCAGAGCTGATTCGCGCTGTAATAGACAAAATCGACTAATACGACACGCCGAAGAAGAATATTAACCCCCTTTGGTCAGGGGTAAGCGGAACAATTAAACAAAGCTTCAATAACTGGTTGAACTTTAGAGTATTAGGAGAGGAGGTCAACATGGACTCAAATCAGACCGAAGTTGGTGCCGTCATAAAGGAACCAACGACTGAAACTGGCCGAATCGTGCTTAGCGAAGCCAGCGAATTTGCATACTTGCAAGATGACCTCTTTGCAGTTTCCCAACCTTGGCATGACCCAAATGTTGGCTACCGAGGAACATCAGCGGCTGGTGCAGCTGGCATTAGTTACCGTCAACTTGATTACTGGGATCGAACCAAACTTGTTCAACCAAGCGTTAGAGGTGCAGCCGGTTCTGGAACCCAAAGACTTTACTCATTCCGAGACATTCTTGTTCTAAAACTGATAAAGCGTTTCATTGATGCTGGTGTATCACTGCAGCAGATTCGAATTGCCATTCAGCAACTTCGTGAGGCTGGAATTAGTGACCTAGCCAAAATCACACTTATCTCAGATGGTGCCAAAGTTTATCTCTGTACTTCAGTTGATGAGGTCATTGACTTACTAGATCGTGGCCAGGGCGTATTCGGAATTTCTGTTGGCAAGGTACTTGGCGAGGTGGAGGCAACTCTCACCACAATCAATCCAAGCCACATCGAAGACCTCGATGAGTTGACCCTGAAGAGGCTTAGCAAGAAAGCTATTTAGTTTTATTCTTCGGAACTTTCAGTTAGAGCCCTAATCTGTTTTGCTGTCAGGGTCTGACGAATAACCTCATTGAACTTATCTTCATATTCTGGAGAGACTGTGGGAATCACTTCTGGCTCTATAGCAATAATTTCACTAACAACTTCAGTCTTAGCTGGGAAGCTTGGCTCGGTGTCTCGACTGCGCTTAGAAAAGCGACTCTTAGCATCGGTCTTTCGCTTACGAAGAGTGCTGCCTGGATCCTCGGCTTGAAAAGCAGCGAGAGCTTGCTCAAGTAATACGTCAAAGCGATTAGAGAGTTTGGCTGCTGATTGACCTGGCCAAGTATGAATTGACTTACCCGCACCGGAGGCCTGTTGCAAGGCAGTTTTTTCCTCCAGTGGGGGACTGAGCATTAGATCTCCAAATAGCTCGTCTAACTCATTTACTCGAAACTGGTGTTCAGCAACGCTGGCTCGAAGTCGGTTAACTAATACCCCTAAAAGGTGAACCCTGCGATTGACCTTGTTACGTACCTCAACGATTGCTTTAACTGCAGTCTCTATTGAGATAACTGAGTTGATGGCGGGTTCGGCAATTAAAAGCACTCGGTCGCTGGCAACCCAAGCCATTCGGGTCAATGCTCCGATCGAAGGCGGTGTGTCAATTAGGACGAGGTCATAATCATCTTCAATGGTCGCTAGAGCTCGCTCAATCTGCCAAAGGGATTTGAATGAAGGGCTTCCCTTATTCTCGATGGTCAATCTAGGGTTGCCGACCATGATATCTAAGCGCCCTGTCTGCCCCTTAGCCCAAGATGAGACTACAATTGCCCTTAGCACAGTGTTGTGCCGGGGCTTCTTGATTACTTCGGCCGCTGAATAGTCAAAATCCCCAACCGCACCTAAACCAATGCTTGCGTTGCACTGTGGGTCTAAATCAATCACCAGTGTGCGTAGGTTCCTAGACATGGCGGCAGAGGCAAGACCAAGGGTAACCGTGGTTTTACCAACTCCGCCTTTCAAGGCGCTAATGCTTAATACTTGCACCTGACTAGGCTACCTTTTGATTTAGTTGCAACCCGTTATTTGTTCGCCTGACTGCAGTTAGGAAATCATGTTCAGCAAAATTTTGGTTGCCAACCGAGGTGAAATCGCCATCCGCGCCTTCAGGGCAGCCTATGAGTTAGGCGCTAAAACTGTTGCCGTTTTTGCCTATGAGGACAGAAACTCTTCGCACCGACTAAAAGCCGATGAGGCATACCAAATAGGTGAAATCGGCCACCCAGTTCGTGCCTACCTAGATGTTTCAGAAATCATTCGTGTTGCCTTGGAATGTGGTGCAGATGCGATCTATCCAGGCTACGGATTCTTATCTGAGAACCCAGAACTAGCTGAATCAGCTAAAGCCAATGGAATAACTTTTGTTGGTCCGACCTCAGATGTTCTAGAACTTGCTGGCAACAAGGTCAACGCTAAGGAAGCCGCAATTGCTGCAAATGTTCCAGTTCTAAAATCTTCAAGACAGTCCGAAGACACTTCAGTTCTAATCGAAGATGCTAAAGAAATCGGTTTCCCTCTTTTTGTTAAAGCTGTTGCCGGCGGTGGCGGACGAGGAATGCGTCGCGTTGCCGATGAACAATCGCTGCCAGCTGCACTTGGTGAAGCTATGCGTGAAGCAGAAAGTGCTTTTGGCGATGCACGAGTATTTCTAGAACAAGCTGTTCTAAGACCTCGACACATTGAAGTTCAGATCTTGGCTGATGGTCAAGGAAACGTAGTGCACCTTTTTGAGCGTGACTGTTCTGTTCAAAGAAGAAACCAAAAGGTTGTCGAGATTGCTCCTGCTCCAAATATCAGTCAAGAACTTCGTGAAGAACTTTACCGAGACGCTGTTGCTTTTGCTAAGCAAGTAGGTTATGTCAATGCGGGAACAGTTGAATTCCTAATCGACACAGTTGGGCCAAATGCAGGCAAGCACGTCTTTATTGAAATGAATCCTAGAATTCAAGTTGAGCACACTGTGACCGAAGAGATCACTGGCATTGATTTGGTTCAATCTCAGATGTTAATCGCTTCGGGTAAAACACTTATTGAGTTAGAACTCACCCAGGACAAGATTGAAATGAATGGTTTTGCTATTCAATGCAGAATCACAACCGAAGATCCATCGGCAGGTTTTAGACCAGACACAGGCAAAATTAGCACCTATCGCTCACCAGGTGGTGCTGGTATTCGCCTTGACGGTGGAACCGTTTCAACGGGAAGCGAAATCAGTCCGCACTTTGATTCGCTGCTGGTAAAACTTGTTACCAGAGGCAGAGATTTAAGAACTGCCGTTAGTCGAGCAGAGCGTGCACTTGCTGAATTTAGAATTCGGGGAGTTTCCACAAACATTGCTTTCTTACAAGGGGTACTTGCTGACCCTAGTTTTGCAGCTGGAGAACTAAGCACCGCATTCATCGATGAAAGACCAGAGTTGCTCACCGCTCATGCCTCGCTGGATAGAGGAACAAAGATTTTGAACTGGCTGGCTGATGTCACTGTGAACCAACCCTATGGTTCTAGGGGAGACTTGATTTCACCAGCATCAAAGCTGCCGAAGATTGATTTGACTAAGCCTGCCCCAAATGGTTCCCGTCAACAGTTGATTGAAATGGGCCCGGAAGGTTTTTCTAAGGCTCTTAGAGCCCAAGCTGCAGTTGCGATTACTGACACTACTTTTAGAGATGCTCATCAGTCTCTATTGGCAACCAGAGTTAGATCTCGAGATCTAGTTCAGGTTGCACCTTACGAGGCGAGAGTTCTCCACAAATTGTTCTCAGTCGAAGCTTGGGGAGGAGCAACATATGACGTTGCTCTTCGTTTCTTAGGTGAAGACCCTTGGACAAGGCTGACTGCTCTTAGAGAAGCAATGCCAAACATCTGTATTCAAATGTTGCTGCGGGGTCAGAACACCGTTGGCTACACTCCTTACCCAGTCGAGGTGACCGAAGCTTTTGTTTCTGAAGCGGCACTCTCAGGCGTCGACATCTTTAGAATCTTTGACGCACTCAACGATGTTGATCAGATGATTCCAGCCATTAGTGCTGTGCTAAAGACTAAGTCTGCAGTTGCTGAAGTTGCAATCTGCTACACCGGAGACCTACTAAACCCAAACGAGAAGCTATACACCCTCGACTACTACCTAGCTTTAGCTAGGCAGGTAGTTAAAGCTGGTGCGCACATTCTTGCCATTAAAGATATGGCCGGACTCCTAAGACCTCAGGCGGCAGCCAAGTTGGTCAAAGCGCTACGTGCTGAGTTTGGTGTTCCCGTTCATCTGCACACACACGACACAGCCGGCGGACAGTTAGCCACTCTCATTGCAGCCATCGATGCGGGTGTTGACGCAGTTGACGTAGCTTCTGCGCCAATGGCAGGAACTACTAGCCAACCTTCTGCATCAGCTTTGATTGCCGCTCTTGAGCACACCGATAGAGATGCTGGCATCACGCTTGATGAGATAACAGCTCTTGAACCATATTGGGAAGCGGTAAGAAACGTTTACGCACCTTTTGAATCAGGCCTCCGAGGACCTACCGGTCGTGTATACAAGCACGAAATACCAGGTGGTCAACTAAGCAACCTTCGTCAACAAGCCATTGCTCTTGGTTTGGGTAATCAGTTCGAAAGAGTTGAAGACATGTATGCGGCAGCTAACGAAATTCTCGGAAGACCGCCGAAGGTTACTCCATCTTCAAAAGTTGTTGGTGACCTAGCTCTGCATCTTGTCGCTGTAAATGCAGACCCTGCTGATTTTGCTGCCAACCCACAGAACTATGACATTCCAGATTCAGTAGTTGGTTTTATGGCCGGTGAACTAGGCGATTTGCCAGGTGGCTGGCCAGAACCTTTCAGAACTAAAGTTCTGCAAGGAAAGAGCCCTAAGTTTGGCCTGGTTGCAGTATCCCCAGCCGATCTGGAGAATTTGGTTTCTGAAGACACGGGCATTCGAAGGAGCACCCTAAATCGACTGTTGTTCCCTGGCCCAACCGCTGAGTTTGAAAAGGCTAAAGCCACATTTGGAAACCTTGATCCAGTGGACACCTTGGACTACCTCTACGGATTAGAGCAGGGTCATGAACATGTAGTTGAGATCGCCAAGGGGGTTCGAATCTTCGTTGGTCTTGAAGCAATCGGCTCGCCTGACACGAAGGGCTTTAGAACGGTAATGGCTACCTTCAACGGTCAATTGCGTCCGATCAACATCAGGGACAGAAAAATCTCTACAACCGTAGTTTCAGCAGAAAAGGCTAATTTGGCTAACCCAGCTGAGGTCGCTGCTCCCTTCGCTGGCGTGGTTACCCTTCAGGTTGTTGAGGGTACACATGTTGAGCTTGGACAGCCAGTTGCCACCATTGAGGCTATGAAGATGGAAGCTACCATTACGGCCAATATCTCAGGTGTTATCAGGCGCTTAGCCATAGCCAAGACCCAGGCAGTGGAATCAGGGGACCTCATCCTCGTGGTTGAACCCAAACTAAGCGAATAGACTTACCCAATAAGTTATTGATTTAGGGCTTTATTTGCACTGAATTGGAAAACATAAGGAATTGGCTTTGGCAGAAAAATTTGAAGGTAAAAACTCTCGCTCCAGAGATGACTCAGGCTCTAGCGCTGAGCTAAGCGCTAACTCAATTGAGGCCAGCACGGTTGATCTGACTCCAACAACTTCATCTATTAAAGTTGTCACGGAATCGACAGCGATTGTCCCAACCGGCGGTGCATCTGAAACGGCTAGCCTGGCTAGCTCTCAAACTGGTTATTCAAGAAGAGATAGCCTGCGCGGAGATGCTTTTGATCAGCCAGAGCCAGCGGCGATGCTCACCGCGGATCGTCTTATCGAGGTGAATTCGAAGACTAGGCCATCACCTGAATCTGGTTTCCGCAGATTCATTTACTTCCTATCTCTGAAGACGATCAACTTGGGTGATAACCTGCGGGTTCGCGAACGTAAGGCCATCGACGCTCGAATCGCTACAAATCTAGGTGGCGGGGCAAGATTTGTCCCAGTTTTAACCCGTAAGGGCGGAGTGGGTAAAACAACTGTTACCACTTTGCTCGGAATGGCTATGGCACTAGCTAGAGAAGATCGAGTTATCGCGATTGACGCTAACCCCGACCGTGGAACTCTTGCTGAACGCGTTAGCAAGTCAACAAGATTCACCGTCAGAGATGTTGTCAACAGAGCAGCGGCCATTGATGGTTTCACTGATTTTTCAACTATGGTCTCTCGTGATGTGACCAGACTTCACGTACTTGCATCCGACAGCGACCCAATGCTTTCTGAAGCATTCGATGAAGGAGATTACAACGTAGTTGCCGATATGGCAGCTCGTTATTACACCATCATCTTGACTGACTGTGGAACTGGTATCGTGCACTCGGTTATGCGTCCGACCCTGCAGCGAGCTAATGGACTAGTCATTGTCTCGGGTGGTTCAGTTGATGAAGCAAGACTGGCTTCCGAGACTCTAACTTGGCTTGAGGCTAACGGCTATGGTGATCTAGTTAGAGGCTCAGTAGTTGCGCTCAATACTGCAACGCAGGGAACCAACCTTGTGAAGTTGGATGAGATTGAAGCCCACTTCAAATCACGTGTTCGTGCAGTTGTAAAGATTCCTTATGACCCAGCTCTTGCTGCTGGTTCAGTAATCAAGTTCGATCAACTACACCGCAACACTCGTGAAGCTGCTCGAGTACTTGCTGCTTTAGTTGTTGAGGGCTTGGCCAAGAGCAACTAGTTCATGACAGTTAGAGAAATACGTCTCTTCGGCGATCCAGTTCTAAAATCGCCTTGTGATTTAGTTACTGACTTTGGAATAAAAACCCAAACTTTAATTTCGGATCTAATTGACACCACTAAGGAACCGGGCAGAGCTGGAGTAGCAGCACCGCAGATTGGTGTTTCACTCCGAGCTTTTAGTTACAACGTTGCTGGCAAAGTTGGCTACCTAATAAATCCACATAACTTAGTTCTCTCCGGAGACCCATTTCTCACCGAAGAGGGCTGTCTGTCTGTTCCTGGCCATTGGCATTTGACCACTCGCTATCCTGAAGCGTCGCTGACTGGTCAACTACTAGATGAAAGTGAAGTAACTATTTCTGGTAACGGGTTATTGGCACAAGCTCTGCAACACGAATATGACCATCTCGATGGCTTGCTCTATCTAGATAGGCTCAACGCAGAACAGCGTAAAGAAGCTATGAAGCTTTTACGCCAATCAGATTGGTTTATGCGTTAGACCTTGTAATCGCCGATGTTGTGGCAAGTTGATTTAGCACTATCTGCATAAATGTCATCAATTAGGTGTGCAAAATCCTCAACAACCGTTGAACGCTTGATTTTTAGTGATGGCGTTAGGTGGCCACTTTTCTCAGTCAGATCGAATGGGAGCAGAGCAAACTTCCTGATTGATTCAGCAGTTGAGAAGTGAGCATTAACTTTTTCGATGGCTTTAGAGATCTCAGCTAGTACTACAGTGTGAGATCGAGCCTCGTCTAAAGTCAACTTGTCTTTTATGCCATTGTTTTCTAGCCAAAGTGGCAGCATCTCTTCATCGATTGAAACTAGGACAGAAACGAAAGGCTTTGCATCACCGATGACAACTGCTTGGCCAACCAAAGGGTTCGCACGCAGCGGGTCCTCTAGGAGTGTAGGGGCAACATTCTTTCCACCAGATGTGATAATTAGTTCCTTCTTACGACCGGTAATGGCTAGGAAACCATCATCGTCAAGTGCCCCTATGTCGCCGGTCTTGAACCAGTCACCTTCGAAGGTCGACTTGGTGGCATCTTTGTTATTCCAATAGCCCTTGAGAAGATTTGTTCCGCGTAGCCAGATTTCACCATCATCCGCGATACGAACACCACAGCCAGGCAAAGGGAAACCAACTTTTCCGATCTTGAGATTATCTGGTCGCCCAATCGTCACTGGGGCAGTAGTTTCAGTAAGGCCATAGCCTTCCAAGACAATCAACCCGATTGCTCTGTAGAAGTGACCTAGCCGAGCACCTAATGGCCCACCACCGCTAATGGCATACTTTACTCGACCACCCATAGCTGCTCTAAGTTTTTTGTAGACAAGTGCATCAAAAAGTTTGTGTTTGACGTTTAGTGAAAGGCTCGGACCTTTCTTGGTATCAAGTGCCATCGACCAAGCAATGGCAGTTTCGACAGCAGCGTGGAATATCTTTCCTTTGCCAGCTCCTTCAGCACGTTGTTCAGCAGAGTTGTAAACCTTCTCGAATACTCTTGGCACTGCCAAAAGGAAAGTTGGGTGGAAACTTTGCATGGCTGGAGCAACGCTCTTTGCATCTGGCTGGTGACCAACTTGAACACCACCTGCAACACATAGCACTGACACAAATCTTGCAAAGACGTGAGCCATTGGTAAAAACAGGAGAGTCGAACCACCTGGGCAAACAACCTGAGGAAGAACAGCTTGAGCATTACGTGAAAGATCTACGAAACCCTGGTGAACTAATTCGCAACCCTTAGGTCGACCAGTTGTTCCAGAGGTGTAGATGATGGTGGCCAAATCTTGAAGACCGTTAGCAGTTCTTCTAGCTTCTAGTTCCTTGTCGGTAACTTTCTTACCCAATTTAACTAGTTCTTGAAGATCATTACTTTCAAGAACCCATTGCTTTGTAACTTTTGGTAAGTTGCTCTTCACGCTCTTGAATAGTTCCAGCAATGTTGCATCTTCAAATATCGCGGCTGTTGCACCTGAGTCAGAGAGAATCCATTCGATTTGACTTGGGGCAGAGGATTCATAGATTGGAACGGAAACAGCACCTGCAAACCACAGAGCAAAATCACAGAGTGCCCACTCGTAGCGAGTGTGACTCATGATTCCTACTCGCTGACCAACTTCGATTCCAGCGGCGATGAATCCTTTGGCTAGGTCGGTTACTTCTTTGAGGTAATCGCCGGCTGAGACATCTTCCCAAACACCAGGTTGTGTCTGTTTAGCCATCAAAGCTAAGTTTGGATCTTGCTTTACTCGCTCGATCAAAAGGTCGGTAATGTTATCGCCCGGTCTGGAGGTAACAATTAGCGGAACTTCGTTGGTCTTCATGTCTGACTCCTACTGGTTAGCCTATAAATGAAACTTTTCACTACTCTACCTGCGGTTAGGCTAAATTCTTGACGGCTAGGCTATTGCGCCCCTTGCCGATATACTGACCAAGTTGTTAAAAAGTGAAGGAAATCGATGAATACCGTTGGAATTGACATCGGGGGAACCAAGATTGCTGGTGCCTTGGTATCTGACTCAGGGGAGATCCTTCGTGAGCTAAAGGTGCCGACACCCGCAGATGACCCAAAGGCGCTTCAAGCAGCTGTTGTAGCAATGGTCAATGAACTCAGACGCGGTGAAGAAGTTCTCGCTGTGGGGGTAGCGGCAGCTGGCTTTATCGATGCGAATCAGGCTGTTGTGGTCTATTCACCTAACCTGAGTTGGCGAAATGAGCCCTTGAAGGCAAATCTTGAAGCCGACCTTGGCCTTCCAGTTTTCATTGAAAATGACGCCAATGCCGCTGGTTGGGCTGAATACCGCTTTGGTGCAGGTCAAGGTAGCAATCACATGGTGATGCTGACTATTGGTACTGGCGTCGGTGGGGCAATCATTGCTAACGGCGATTTGTTTAGAGGCGGGTTTGGGATTGGGGCAGAACTTGGTCACAGTAATTTTGTGCCCAACGGGAAGCTCTGTGGTTGCGGGCAGCACGGCTGTTTGGAACAGTATGGTTCTGGAACCGCACTTTTGAATTCAGCTAAAGAATTAGCCTCAAAGGACACTCCAGAGGGAGCGCGACTTAGAGAACTTGCATTCGCCAGCGCGGAATTGACTGGAGTTGAGGTCTATCAGGCAATTCAAGAAGGCGATTCAGGTGCGTTAAGGCTTCTTACAGAATTAGGTCAAAACTTAGGTCTAGCCGTAGCATCGTTTGCTGCTGTTCTGGATCCAGAGTTGGTTGTCATTGGCGGGGGTGTTAGCGAGGCAGGTGAATTATTGCTTGACCCAATCCGTAAAGCTTTTCTGGAGCACCTTCCAGCCCGAGGTTTTAGACCAGAACTCAAGGTAGTTGCAGCCCAACTAAGTAATGATGCAGGGGTAGTTGGGGTAGCTGATCTGGCTAGATTACATTCACTCGCGCGATAAACTTATCTTTCAAGCTAGTTCGGGAAGAGATGGAGGTCCAGCATGTGGTATTTTTTGCTGAAAAACTTCATCTTGGGCCCAATTCTTAAGGTTTTATTTAGACCCTGGGTTAGAGGCGCAGACAAAATCCCAGCCGATGGAGCAGCAATCTTGGCATCCAATCACCTGTCCTTCTCCGATTCAATCTTTTTGCCACTGATGCTTCGTCGCCCAGTGGTGTTTCTTGCCAAGAGCGAATACTTCACCGGCAAGGGAATCAAGGGCACCTTATCCAGATGGTTCTTCAAAGGAACGGGGCAACTTCCTATCGATAGAAGTGGCGGTAAGGCCTCTGAAGCAGCTCTCAACACCGGCTTAGGTGTTTTAGCGCAAAGTCAACTACTTGGTATTTACCCTGAGGGAACAAGATCTCCGGATGGCAGATTGTTTAGGGGTAGAACTGGTATCGCGCGTATGGTGCTTGAGGCTAAAGTTCCAGTTTTTCCAGTTGCCATGATTGACACTGAGAAAGTGCAACCGATCGGTAGAAAGTTACCTCGTATTCGCCGCATCGGTGTTGTCGTGGGAGAGCCGTTAGATTTCTCCCGCTTTGCAGGAATGGAAGGCGATCGACTAGTGCTTAGAGCAGTAACTGATGAGATAATTTATGAGCTGATGAAGCTCAGCGGGCAGGAATACATCGACGTATACGCCTCAACACTAAAAGACCGTCGTTAAGTATCTAACCCGAGACAGGAACTAAAAATTGGCTTCATTTGAACCAGTAGTAGCAGCGAACCCAGGCGTGATTGAAGGTCTGGATAACTACCGCAATCTCGAAGCGGCTCAACAACCAACCTGGCCAGATGAAGCTGCGGTTGCAGAAGTTCGGGCAATCCTTGCGAAGTACCCGCCATTGGTTTTTGCTGGTGAAGTTGACATTTTGAGAGACCGTCTCGCTCAAGCAGCTCAGGGTAAAGCTTTCTTACTTCAGGGCGGTGACTGCGCTGAAACTTTTGTTGACGCGACAGCTGATCGGATTCGTAACCGAGTAAAGACTTTGCTGCAGATGGCAGTTGTATTAACCTACGGAGCTTCTATGCCTGTAGTGAAGATGGGCAGAATGGCTGGACAGTTTGCCAAGCCAAGATCATCCGACACTGAGACTAGAGAAGAACTCACTCTTCCTGCCTACCGAGGAGATGCAGTCAACGGCTACGATTTCACCTTGGCTTCAAGAACTCCTGATCCAACTCGATTGCTTCAGGCATACAACACTTCGGCGTCAACTCTGAACCTAATCAGAGCTTTCACCATGGGTGGATTTGCAGATCTTCGTTCAGTGCATGAGTGGAACAAGGGATTTATTGATAACCCAGCGAACTCCAAATACGAAACAATGGCAAAAGATATTGATAGAGCCATTAAGTTCATGGCAGCCTGTGGTGCAAACTTTAGTGAACTAAGAACTACCGAGTTTTATACCAGCCACGAAGGTTTGCTATTTGATTACGAGCGACCGATGACAAGAATTGACTCGAGAACTGGAACTCCATACGACACCAGCGCTCACTTTATTTGGGTTGGTGAGCGCACTCGCCAACTAGATGGCGCACACGTTGATTTCCTTTCGCGTGTTCGTAACCCACTAGGTGTAAAGCTTGGACCAAACACATCGGTGGACGATGTGATGGCATTAATCGAAAAGCTAGACCCTAACCACGAACCTGGACGTCTAACCTTCATCACCAGAATGGGTGCAGAAAAGATTCGTGAAGCGCTTCCAAAATTAGTGTCTGCAGTTCGAGATGCCGGATTCCAACCACTGTGGATTACTGATCCGATGCACGGTAATGGAATTACCACTGCCAACGGGTACAAGTCCCGTCGATTTGATGATGTCATGAATGAGGTGCGAGGCTTCTTTGAGGTGCATCGCGATTTAGGTACCTTCCCCGGTGGAGTTCACGTTGAGCTCACCGGCGATGATGTCGCTGAATGTCTAGGTGGTAGTGAGCACATCGATGAAATCACTTTGGAATCTAGATACGAATCGCTCTGTGATCCAAGATTGAATCACTCACAGTCACTGGAACTTGCTTTTCTAGTTGCAGAAGAGCTTGCTGCTCGCTAGCGAGACCTAATAGTAATTGTTGAGCCAACCTTGATAGTCGCTCCAACATTCTCGCTAGCACCAGTAACTTTTTTGATTCCGTAATCCTGAGTTAACCACTTGGTATCGATAACAACTTTCAAGCCAAGAGATTCAAGTAGAGACTTAGCCGCCAAAATGGTTTCACCCTTTACTTTCGGCATCAAAACTGTGTTTGGTCCTTTACTGACTATAAGTGTTATGGTCGATCCTTTTCCAACCTGACCCTCATCTGGAACAACTTCGATGACCTCACCCTTAGCCACAGTGTCACTAAATCGATAAGCACTTTTGCGAACTGTGAGCCCCGCAACCTCAAGTGCTGCTCTGGCAACCACTTCTCGCAAACCGGCAACAACAGGAATAGCGCCTAACGAGATTTTTATATTCACGTTCGAGCCGGCTGCAAGTTTTGTCTTGTCATCGCCTGAATGACTGTAAACAGAGCCGAGCGAGTAATCAGAATTGAACCATTCGCTTACTGTGCCAACCGACAGATGCGCACCGACAAGCTTGGCAGTTGCAGTTACAAGGTCTAATCCATGCAAATTTGGCACAACAATCATTTCTTTGCCCTTGGACACCAGCAAAGTAATTCCAGAACCTTTGGTAACTGGAAGGCCAGCAGGAGGTTCAGTTCCAACAACCTGACCTTCAGCAAAAGTTGAACTAAAGACTTTTCGGATAGTTATTTCTGTCGTCAGCTGCTGCAATAGGTTGGTGGCTTCACCAGTTGTTTTATCGCTCACATTAGGAACAGCAACCAAAGCACCGGGACCTGAGCCAAACCACCAACCCCCGAAAGATCCAAGAGAGAAAACCAACAGGCTGGCAATAAGCCATTTGCTAACTACGTTTCCTTTGCTGAAATTCTCGAACGGGTTAGCTTCAGTTATCTCAACATCAGAGATTACTTCGGTGAAACTAATGTCCTGAAACGGGTCATTCAAAATCAGTGTTTCATCCAAGTTTTGCTCTGATACAGCGAAGGAGTTTTTACCTATGTTTTCTAATTCAGCTAGCGCATGAATTGCGTTCTGCGGTCTGTTCTCAGGATTAGGTTCGGTGCAATAGAGCATCAACTCATTGAGTTCACTCGACGCGTTCGAGTTCAGTTCCAGCGCTGACCCAACTCTCGAGTTTGTATGTAGCATCGCAATTTGAATCGCATCATTCCCTAAATAAGGCTGCTTACCGGTAAGCATTTCGTAAAGCATGATGCCGTAGGAATAAATGTCACTCTGGGTTTGTGTTTTACCGCGCTTGATTACCTCTGGCGCTAAATAGGCAACGGTTCCAACTAATGATCCGGTATCGGTATCTGCACTTAGTTCTCTTGCTAAACCGAAGTCAGTAACTTTGATTCGACCATCATCAGATAGCAAAACATTCTCCGGCTTTAGGTCTCGATGAACAATGCCGTTGGAATGAGCTTGTGTGAGCGCGGAAAGGATTGCTTTGCTGACCTGCAGTATCTGTCCAGTTGTTAGTGCGCCACTATCTCGAAGAGCGTCACGCAAGGTGATGCCTTCAACAAATTCAAGGACGATATAGGCGTTTCCCGAATCATCACCCTGGTCATAAATGTTCACTAGGTTTGCATGATTTACCTTGGCCAACATTCTTGCTTCGCGGAAGAACTTGTCTCTGAATACTGGATCTGCGGCTAGATGGGGGTGAATAACCTTAACCGCTACCTGCCGGTCAAGTCTTTGGTCTTTGGCTTGGTAGACGGTAGACATGCCACCGCGAGCAATAATTTCTTGGACCAGATACCTCGATGACAGGGTTTTACCCAGCAGAGTGCTCATGCGCTAATCCAGCTCTGGGCACAGCTAAGGCCAAAGAGAGATGTTGGATTGCTAAGAGAAGTCATTTTTCCATAACTGGTAGGGCATAAATATCGTGCCACGACCTAATTGTAGATAGCGGGAAGCCTTCAGGTGTGGCAATCTTGAGATGTGAGTGAACCTTTAGATAATGTTGCCGATTGGATTTCTATACCTGAGGCAGGTGAACGCCTTGGCATAGTCCCAGGCAAAGTCCGCAGATTGATTGAAGAGCACAGCCTAATAGCCGTGAAACGCGATGGTGTCTTTCTGGTCCCAGCTGAGCTAATTGCCAATGGCGAAGCGTTGCCCTCGCTAAAGGGAACTATTTTGGTTCTTTTAGATTCAGGTTTTTCTCTGATGGGTGCAATCAACTGGCTCTATACCGAAAATGATGTTCTTCGAGGCACACCGATGTCGGCCTTAGTTTCAGGTAGGAAGACCGAGGTTAGACGTATCGCGCAATCACTAGCGCTCTAACTGTCTCGGTTTATTACTTTCAGTGCTAAAGAGCGAAGTACTTCTTTAGCTTCAGTATCTAGGAATGCCTCATCTAAAGCTTCAAGACTTCGGTCAGCAAGCTCATTAATCATTCGCTC
>JAEMTJ010000077.1 GCA_016462375.1 Rhodoluna sp.
CTCTCATGGTTGGCCGTGAAGTGGACCTAGACACTAAAAAAAGGGCAGCCAGGATTGGAGCCGAAACTCTTGTTGTGAAAGACCTAGCTGTTTTAGATGATCGCAATCAACAGATGGTGAATGGAATTAGCTTTAGCGTACATGGTGGCGAGATACTTGCAATTGCTGGTGTCCAGGGAAATGGTCAAACAGAACTTGCTGAAGCAATTCTAGGTCTTCGCAAAATCCACAGCGGAAGCATTCAGGTTGCAGGTCAAGATCTCACTAAGAGCAATGTTAGAGAAGTTCTCGAAGCAGGCGTTGGGTACATTCCTGAAGACCGCAAGAAAGATGGTTTGGTAGGGCAATTTACTATCGCTGAGAACCTAATGCTCGATGGATCTTTTGGAAAGCCATTTGCGAAAGGGGTACAAATTGACTTTGCTAAGCGTGATGAAATTGCAGGAAAATTGATTCAAGCCTTCGATATTCGAACTCCTTCATCCGACACCTTGGCTAGGCAGTTGTCCGGCGGTAACCAGCAGAAGGTAGTTGTAGCTAGAGAGATGAGCAGAGACCTCAGGGTATTAGTTGCATCTCAACCGACCCGTGGAGTTGACGTTGGCTCAATTGAATTCATTCATGAGCAGATTGTAGCTTCTCGAGATGCCGGCAAAACTGTGTTGATCATTTCAACAGAGTTGGATGAAGTGTTAGCTCTTGCCGACCGTATCGCTGTGATGTATCGCGGGCGAATCGTTGGAATCGTGGATGCTAAAACAACAAGAGAAAAACTTGGAAAAATGATGGCAGGTATTGCAGCATGAGTACAAAAAAAGAAGTAATGCCTGAAAAGCCAGCTCAAGACAGGGTAACCACTGTCCTGCATGAAATTATGTCTGGCAATCGTGTTCGTATTGTGCTCTCTGTCTTGCTCGGATTCATGATTGGCGCAGTGTTCATGGTGGTATTCGATAAGGACGTTATTAAAGCTTTCGAAGAATTTGGTGTTGCCCCTAACTACGCTCTTTCAACAGTGTGGTGGACCGTTCAAGATGGCTATGGAGCACTCTTCTCCGGTTCTATCATCAACTTTGACGCTGATAATTTCACAAGCGCTATTCGTCCCTTTAGTGAAACACTTAGATTCGCAGCACCGCTGATTATGGCAGGTCTCGGTGTGGCACTTACTTTTCGTGTTGGACTTTTTAACATTGGCGCAACTGGACAAATAATGGTTGGTTTAGCTGGTGCGACATTTGTTTCAACTCGACTACAAATGCCAATCCTTATTCACATGCTTGCAGCAGTTTTTGCGGCTGTTTTCTGCGCGATGATCTGGGGAATGATTGTTGGTGTTCTGAAGGCTAGAACAGGTGCACACGAAGTTATCGTGACAATCATGATGAACTACGTGGCACTTTCGTTGTTCACATATCTCCTGAGACAGCCGAATCTTTTGCTTGAGGAAAACGGTGGTGGAACTCCAAAATCTGACAACCCGGCCGGCACTGCTCGTCTCGGATTACTCTTTGGCCCTGATTTTCAAGTTCACTTCGGTCTAGTCTTTGCGGTGCTATCGGTTGTTCTTTATTGGTGGCTGATGGAGAGATCAACCTTCGGATTTAGATTCCGTATGGTCGGTCATAACGCATCAGCAGCTAGAGCTGCAGGTATCAAGGTTGAAAGTACATTCATTTGGGCTCTAGCTATCTCTGCTGGGTTCTCTGGTTTGGCAGCTGCTAATCAGGGCCTAAGTGTTGACGGTGGACTTACCACCAGCATCGAAGCAGGTATCGGCTTTGATGCCATCACAGTAGCTCTTTTGGGTGGGTCTAGAGCTGGTGGTGTGGTGATGGCAGGGCTGCTCTTCGGTGCCTTCAAGGCAGGATCGGCAACTATGCAGGTAGCTGGCGTTTCTCCTGAGGTGCTCGGAGTTGTCAAGGCTTTGATTGTTCTATTTATTGCTGCTCCGCCAATCATTAGAGCCCTGTATCGATTACCGGTGCCAGTCCCTAAGATTTTTGAATCTGTACAAAAGGCTAAAGCTGCAAAGGTCATCAAATAATGAAAAATGTTGAAGTCACTCCTGGAATGTTTTCATCGGTTGGAACAAAACCGAGTCTAAAAACTCCAATCACATTAGTAGCTGCAGCAGCAGTTGTCTTAGTTTTCTTCGGCTTCTTAGGCAAAGCGGGAGATATCAGTTTTGTCTGGAGCGATAAGCGGGAAGCAATTCAACTTCCGCCATTTATTGTCAACTCAATGTTCTTCTGCACCTTTGTTGGAGTGCTGCTACTGCTTATCGGCTTACTTTCGGTTGCTCTGAGCATTCGTGGCAGTAAGACCCCGATCTGGCTAATCGCTATCTATTCT
>JAEMTJ010000013.1 GCA_016462375.1 Rhodoluna sp.
TTTACAGCCCTGAGTAAACGTGCAATCCCTTGAAGTAAAGATTCACGATGGTGAAGTTGAAGAGGATGGCTGTGAAGCCGATCATGGTTAGCCAGGCTGCTCGCTTGCCGTCCCAGCCTCTGGTTGCAGTTGCGTGGAGGTATGCAGCGTAGATGGTCCAGATGATGAATGTCCAGACTTCTTTGGTGTCCCAGCCCCAAAATCTGTGCCAAGCCTTATCTGCCCAGATTGCACCAGCAATTAGGGTAAAGGTCCAAAGGATAAAACCAATGATGTTGAACTGGTAAGACTGGCGTTCTAGCTTCTCTGTTTTAGGGAATACGTTTAGAACGTTCTTAAGGATTTTCATGCCTTTGAGATTTGAGTTATTGATGAACTTAGATTCCTTCATAAGCAATGCTGCAGCTAATGCGGCACCAATCATGAAGAAGGCTGTTGCCAGAATGGCAACGCTAACGTGGATTACTAACCAGTAGTCCTGGAGTGCTGGCATCAGAGATTCAACCTGAACATAGAACCGGGTGTTAGCCCAACCAATTATCAGAACAACAAAGCCTGAAACAAAAGTAGCGATGAATCTGATGTCTCGCCAGATCAGGGCTAGTAAATAGATTGCGGTAACGACGAATGAACCGGTAATCGAGAACTCATACATATTCGCCCAAGGCACTCTTTGCGCTGCAATCCCTCTGGTGAGAACTCCAATGCCGTGGACAACAACACCGAGTGTCATTAGCGAGATACCGACAAGTTCTAATTTGTTAGCCAAAGCATCTTTAGCTTTCTTCGCTCCTGCGCGTCTGGTTAAAGCCAAGGTAAGAACAAGGAAGGCGATTGAGTAAAAAGTAAGAGCAGCAAGAACGACGATTCTAGAAAGTGTTGCTAGTTCTGGGTTCAATACAACGGTGCTGTTCATTAGTCCTTTTTCTTCATAGCTTTAGTGATTTCTTTAACAAGTTTAGGCAATGATTCATCTCTAGTTTTAGCTAGAGCGCCAACCTCAATTCCTTCAGGGGTCTTTCTTATCCAGACTCTTCTTCTAGGGGTTATGAGCATCATGATCAAACCTAGGAAAGTAAGGATTGCGAAAAGCAAAACATAGAGTTCACCTGGGTTATAGGTAATGTCCAAGGAGGCAAACCTCTTAACTCCCTTGAACTCAACAGTGCCGAGTCCCTGAGGTAACTTCGCAGTTTGGCCTCTTTCAAGCTTGATTCCCTTAACTCCACTTTTGCCACCGGCGACTTGCTTGAGCCCATGTGTTTGCAAATCAAAGGCATTTGTGGCAACACCACTGTCCAGTCCGAGGTTTCCAACATAAACGTTCATTGTGAGTAATGGGTTGATGATTTCAGGGTGCGCTGAAGTTAGTGCACCTGTTTTCAGCTTGGCAACTGTCGGGTAGAAGAAGGCCTTCATGCCGTATTGCTTAGGCTTCGCATCGGGGTTCTTGATTACTCCCAGAGAAGTAAGGTTCGAGTCCTGCGGTAAAAAGACCACTGGTCCACTGAATGAGACTGTTCCATCAACATCTCTCAAAACAATTACTGGTGCAAAACCATTACCGGTTAGATAAACCTTTGAGTTTGGTAGCTGCATTGGATTGTTGACTCTAATGATTTCCTGGGTCGAGTTTTCGTTAGCCAGTTTGCTGGAAACTGTTGCAACGAAATCCAGCGGTCTGCCGTAGTTGTTTGGATTCTTGTAATCGTAGGTAGTGGAGAACTTATCCAGCGTGATGCTAAATGGCGTTAGGTTTTTGGGATCAAAAAGCAGACCTGGAGTGAAAGAGTCAAAACCTGCTTCGTTGTTAACAAAGGTTTCTCCTTCAACCAAAACTCTTTGCGCTGAGAAGCTAAGAGCATTACCTAGACCCACAGAAATTAGAACACCGATGAGAGAAGTGTGAAACAGGATATTTCCTGTTTCTCTGATGTATCCCTTTTCAGCTCTGATCGAACCTTTTTCAGCGACAACTCTGAAACGCTTTGATTTCAAATACTTCTCAGCTTTGCTGAGTTTGTAATACTTCTCTGAGTTAGCAAGAAGTTTGTATGCAGGTAGGCGTGAGAGAGAAGTTGGCGGTTCTGGTGGTGGAGCCATTAGAGCTTTGTAGTGAACGCCAACTCTTGGTATTACACAGCCAATTAGTGAAATAAAAAGAAGAAGGTAAATGCTCGAGAACCATGACGAAGAGTAAACATCAAAGAGTTGAAGGTTATCTATCCAAGGAGCAAGACCTGGGTTGTTCTTGAAATAGAGGATTACACCATTCGGATCTGCAGAACGCTGTGGGTAGAGAGAACCAGGAATAGCGGCTAGGGCTAGAAGTAGAAGAAGAATAAGAGCGATACGCATGCTGGTCAGCTGTCGCCAGATCCAGCGCAACCAAGATTTGAATGATAGATCTGGTGCTTCAATCGGTTCGCTGTATTCCTTACGAACTACATACTTCTCAGAGGGCTGGGGTGAAGACACGGGTCACCTCCGCAATGTATTCCATGAAGTTCTGCCATAAGCCGGTAACTAGTAGAAGTCCTAAAGCAATCAAGAGAGAACCGCCAAAGAGGTTTATTGCTCTGATGTGCTTTTTGATAACGGAGATTGACTTAGTTGCCCAACTGAAGCCAGCAGCTGCAATAACAAAGGGGAGCCCTAAGCCTAGAGAGTAGATAACAGCTAGGAAAGCGCCTCGATTAGCTGAACCTGAATCCAAGGCAAGGTTTAGCACTGCCCCCAGAGTTGGCCCAATACAAGGGGTCCAACCTAGACCAAAAACTAGACCTAGAAGAGGTGCACCGATAAGTCCTGCCGTTGGTTTGAGGTTGAACTTAATTGTTCTTTGAGCAAAGTCAAAGCCGCCAACTAAAACAATTCCGAAAAGAATTACTAGTAATCCAGAACCTCGAATGATCCAGTTCTTAGTTTCACCATGAAGTAAAGAGCCAAAGCCACCAAAGCCTGCACCAAGTAGAACAAAGACAACTGTGAAGCCAAGAACAAACAACACAGATCCGAGAATAGCTCTGGACTTATTACTTGTTGCGCCTGAGACAAAACCTAGATAGCCAGGCAGTAGTGGAAGCACACAGGGACTAAAGAAAGAAATCAAACCAGCAAGAAACGCAATTGGTGCGGCCACCAAGAGTGATCCATTAGTTATTGCTTCAAAGTTCAATCTGGCATCGCCTCCGCAATAACTGACTTGATTAGCGCTCTCAGAGTTGCTTTCTCTGCAAGACCTAGAATTCTTGCTGCAACTCTTCCCTGTCTATCAATAACCAAAGTTGTTGGCACTGCACTTGGAGTCACAACTCCAGTGAAAGCCAGAACAACATCACCGGAATTAGCGTCGATGAGTGTTGGGTAAGTGACTTTGAAATTTCTATTGAATGACTTTGCGGTGTCTGCACTATCTCTAACGTTCACACCCACAAACTGTGCTTGACCGTTGAACTCATCGGCAAGAGCAACGAGATCTGGAGTTTCGACTCGGCAAGGTGGGCACGACGCGTACCAAAAGTTAAGAACAGTGACGACACCGCTTAGGTTTGTCGAACTAATAATCTGATTATTAGTATCAATACCTGACCAACTAACTGCCTTTGCTCTTGCAGCAATCTTGAACTCTGTGACAGTGCCATCTCCAGATTGGTAAGTTGTGTTCATGCTTGGAGTCTCAGTACAAGCTCCGAGAGACAGTGAAGCAAGAATTACTATTGCTGCTAGTAGTTTCTTCACACTGCACCACTGTCTATTGCTGTCAAGTTCTTAGCTGGTTCTAGATATGTAAGTTCCACGAACTTGCCCTCTACATATTCAAAAGTTGTAATGCTCGAAAGTGAGCATCGACGCTTTCTAGGATCGTGCTGCAGCTTTTCGTTTTGAAGTACTAGGTGAGTGATCCAGATTGGTAGTTGGTGAGTTACTAAGACAACATCGCCACCAGAAACAGATTCTGCTGCTGCAACCATCGCTTCTTTCATTCTTGCGATGATGCTCTTATAAGGCTCTCCCCAACTAGGTCTTGCAGGGTTTCTGAAGTACCACCAGAGGTGAGGCTTTAGAGCCAAGTTCTTGACCCCCATCTTCTTACCCTTGAAAGCATTGGTGGGTTCAATCAATCTCTGATCTGTTTGAATCTCTAGGTTGAAGAGCTCTTCGAAGGGTGCAGCTGATTCTTGTGCTCTATCTAAAGGTGAGCTAAATAGGGCTTTAACCGGCGCCTTTAGACTCTTTAGTTCTTGGGCAGCAGCTAGTGCCATCAACTTGCCCTTGTCAGAAAGATGGAAATTAGGTAACTGTTCGTAGAGCACTCGGTTTGGGTTATAGACCTCACCATGTCGAACTAGATGGATACGATTGGCAGGCATAGGTCAAGTCTATCGCCGACTAAACTTGGGGTTTAGGCGTGATTTAGACGAAAGAAAACACTATGCGTGAACGCATCCTGGTAAAAGATTTAGCTTCAAGAGAAGACGGACCTGTCCTTATTGGCGGTTGGGTTGAGACCCTTAGAGATCAGAAGCGTATTCAGTTCATTGTTCTCAGGGATGAGACAGGTTCCGTTCAGGTTACCTACCCAAGACCAGCTGAAGTCGATGCCCTAGCTGACTCAGTTTCTACCCTCACCTCAGGCTCTTTTGTCTGGGTTAAAGGTCGCCTAGTCCACGATGAGAGAGTCAAGCTCGGTGGCATTGAATTACAGCTAGATGATCTAGAGATCATTAGCCTGGCTGACCCTGAAACTCCTATTGCTGAAGACTCAGGTCTTGATAAGCGCCTTGACTGGCGATACATCGACCTTCGTCGACCTGAGATGAACCTAGCCTTTAGAGTGCAGACAACTATTGAACATGCTTGGCGAACATACTGGGTGAACAATGGCTTCGTTGAGATTCACTCTCCTAAGCTAATGTCCTCACCTTCAGAATCAAATGCAGAGCTCTTCAAGATGGAATACTTTGAGACTGTTGCATACCTAGCCCAATCTCCTCAGTTCTATAAGCAGATGGCGATGATGGCTGGCTTTGGTCGCATCTTCGAAATTGGCCCAGTGTTTAGAGCTGACCCTTCCTTTACTTCGCGTCACGCGACTGAGTTCACCTCAGTTGATATGGAAGTCTCATACATCGATTCACATGAAGACATCATGAAGATTCAAGAAGACCTAATGGTCGCTGCTTTGTCTGCAGTGAAGGAAAAACACGGCGATGACATCAAGAGATTATTCGACATCGATGTTGTTATCCCAACCACTCCATTCCCAAGAATCCCTCTAGCTGAGGCTATGGAAATCGTTTCTAAGCGTGGTCACGAAATTACTCGTGGCGGAGATATGGACCCGGAAGGTGAAAGACAAATTTCAGCACACGTTGCAGAGACTCTAAACCACGAGTTCGTCTTCCTAACTGACTACCCATCAACTGTTAGACCGTTCTACCACATGAGACATGCTGACAACGATGCGCTAACTAACAGCTACGACCTGATCTGGCGTGGCACTGAAATCACCACCGGTGCTCAGCGTGAACACAGATTAGAAGTTCTAATCGAACAAGCAAAGAGCAAAGGCCTAGATCCTGCAGGTCTTCAGTCATACATGGACTTCTTCAAGTTCGGTGCCCCACCTCACGGTGGTTTCGGTATGGGTCTTCTAAGAGTCGTAATGCTCCTACTGCACGAAACAAACATCCGTGAAGTTGGTTACCTATTCCGTGGACCTAACCGCCTAGAGCCATAAGCCATGTTTGAACGTTCTGTCCAAATACAAGGCTTCAATGCCGCGTATACGGAAGAACAACAAGCCTCATACAAAGCACAGCACGACGCGATAGCTGAAGCTATCGCAGATCAAAAGCGCAAAGGTGCACTCTTTAGTGATATTGATGTTCAGAAACTAATCGCTGATCACTACGCATTCGTAAAGCAGTTCTGGACACCAAATAAGCAGGCTTATAAATCCTTAGCACTGACATATGTACTAGACCCGGCCTTCGAAGCGACCTACGACTCGTTCGATCCGGGTCTAGCTAAATACATAAAGAGTGCAATAGAGATCTGGGCTGACCAGAATCTTCTGTGAAAAACACCAAGCGTAGAACTAGCGGCTACTCAGAATCCTCAAAGAACTCAGCTACCTCCGGGCGAATTAAAGCTTCGCGATAGCTCCTTACGTATTCAAAATTTATAAGGTCGCCAGAAGCTTCATCCGCTCGAAGTTGCGCAATAAACTCAGCCTTTAGTTTTTCCTTATCGACCACTTCATCGTTAGGTTCTTCAGACAATTTCTCCCCCTCCAAAGGTTTAGGACATAATTATCTAACGAATTCCTCTAAAGCACCACGGAGTCTTACGGGATCAATTCGCCAGTAGTTGTGGACCTTTCCGTTGATCAGAAGTACTGGAATTTGTTCTGAGTATTTGTTCCAAAGCTCTTCATCAACCAAGATGTCGTGTTCAACAAGGTTCACTTGAATGTGTCTGGCAACTCCGGTGTATTCGGCTCTGAAGGCTCCGACCACGGCATTGACGGTGACCCTAGCTTCATCACAGAGGTGGCAGCCAGACTTACCTATAAGCGTTAGGTCAATCGTTGTGGTCATGCGTCCAGATTATTCCACTAATCAACCTAAACTTATCTAGTGGCCAAATCCCCTAAAAAGCCCGCTGCTGCTTTCTTTGATGTCGACAACACCCTAGTTCGAGGTTCAACGAGTTACCAGTTCGGCAAAGAAGCGTATCGACGCAAGTTCTTCCCTCGTAAGGACTTCATTGCGTTTGCCTGGGGTCAGATTACTTTCCTCACCAAAGGTGAAACAGAGCACATGCTCTCTGCCATCAAAGACAGAGCACTAGAACTTGTTAAGGGTCGTAATTACAGCGAGATGATTGACCTGGTTGCTGTCGTATACCAGCAAGAAATCAAGCAGCGCCTTTGGCCAGAGACAGCAAAACTAGCAAAGCAACACATTGAAGCAGGCCGTGAAGTTTGGCTAATCACCGCAGCACCGCAAGAACTTGGCGAAGAGATTGCAAAGCAATTAGGGCTAACCGGAGCACTTGGAACAAGGCTTGAAAAGATTGATGGGATTCTTACCGGAGGAATCATTGGAAAACCCTTGCACGGTAAAGAGAAAGCTAAAGCTATCAAGAAGCTAGCTAAAGACCGTGGTTTTAGTTTGAGAAAGTCTTTTGCATATTCAGATTCACACAATGATCTGCCAATGTTGACAACAGTGGGTCACGCCGTCGCTGTAAACCCAGATAAATTACTCAAGATCTACGCAAAAGCTGCCGGCTGGAAAATCTATGACTTCAAACGTAGAGAGCTCAGAGCTGCTAGAAAGACCGCCAAAAAGGACATCAAAATCGGTAAGCGCGGATAAGTTAACTTGTTAAACAAAAACCCCGTCTGAGTAATCTCAAACGGGGTTTCTTAACTAAAAACTACTTCTTATTGCGACGTTGGTGACGTGTCTTTCGAAGCAACTTACGGTGCTTCTTCTTAGACATAGCCTTACGGCGCTTCTTAACAACTGATCCCACAAAGACCTCTTTTAATTTGGTAAACAAATCCGAACCACTTGAGTGAACGGTTCGTTTTATTCTAGCCGAACAGCCCACCCCCAAATCCCAGCTCCCAACCTCCCCCTAGAAGCTCTCTTTCGGCCATAAACTCAACCTCAATGACTGAAGAATTGCCTTTCGAACTAGTTGCCAAAATGCCTGGCTTCGAGGTAAGGCTTTACCCTAAGCATGTTCTAGTGCAGGTTGTGACCAAGGGTGAATTCAACTCAGCAGCTAGCCAAGCCTTTAGACCCCTGGTTAATTACATTTCCGGGAGAAATGCCTCCAACGAGAAGTTCGCCATGACTGCCCCGGTCCTTCATGCCCCAGTGGACCAATTACACACAGTGAGTTTTGTTCTTCCGGAAGGAGTAAAACTAAAAGATCTACCTTTGCCACTGGATGCAAAAGTAAGCGCGGTTCAAGTTAAAGAACATTACGCAGCGGCAGTTCGTTTTAGAGGGCTAGCCGATTATGAACATTTCAAGGCCTATGGCGACAAACTTCTTCAAACTCTCAAAGACGCCAAATTAAAACCTGCTGGCGACCCATACTACGCTCGCTTTGATCCGCCTTGGAAACCAGGTTTTCTAAGAAGAAACGAAGCCATCATCGATTTGACTGAATACCCATCGAAAGGAAAGAAATGAAAATCAACAACCTAGTCCGCAAGTCCATCTCCGAGGCTATGGGTGTGATGATCTTCGTCACCTCGATTGTGGCGGCTAACTTCAACCCAACTTTTCACAACCTAGCCTTAGCTTCCACTTTGGCAGTAATGATTCTCCTGACTGCTGGAGTTTCCGGTGGACACCTAAACCCAGCGGTTTCTTTTTTCTTTTTTGCAAGAAAAGAAATCAACCTCTCAACTCTTGTTTCATACTGGATCGCTCAACTCTCTGGAGCCGCACTGGGTTTATACCTTGGTTTTGCGCTCAGCGGTTCAGCGGTGGAGGCTATAACCGCCCCGGCTGGTATCTCAGCTAACGCTGTTTTCATCGGTGAATTGTTTTCCACTACCGTTCTGGTTGTCATCATCCATCGCTTGGCATCAACCAAGAGAGCCCAGTTGATCCCCGTTGCTGTTGGGTTATGGGTATTGGCGGCAAGCACATTCACAGTAACGGGCGCTCAGGCAAACCCTGCCGTTACCTTTGCACTGATGCTTCGTGATGGCTTTAGCCAAGGCAATTTAGGAATCGTTCTAGCCGAGTTTGCTGGCGCACTACTAGCACTCCTATACATCCTCCTTTTGGACGAGAAGATCAAGAAGTCTAAGAAGAAGAAATAGTTCACTTACAATTTGGTTTCCCAGACATAGTTTGGAGAACCTGTTGCACTAGCCTAAAACTATGACTATCACAGCAAGCGTTCTATTTGTCTGCGTTCACAATGCCGGTAGGTCTCAGATGGCTGCCGGTTACCTTAGACACCTAGCTGGGGACCGAATTGAGATTCGATCAGCTGGAACTCAACCTAAGTCTGAAATCAACGCAATTGCTATTGAAGCCATGAGCGAAGAGGGCATTGACATCTCTAATCAAGAACCAAAGATTCTTGATGATGAAGCAGTTATTGCCAGTGATTATGTAATCACTATGGGTTGTGGCGATTCCTGCCCATATTTCCCAGGTAAGACATACCTGGACTGGGTTCTAGATGATCCAGCCGGTCAGGGCATTGTTGCTGTTAGACCTATTAGAGACAAAATCCGTCAGCACGTTGAAGAGCTAATTGCAAAGATTGACGCTAAGACTTCTTAGTCTTTGCAGCTACCTTTGCTTTCGCTTTCTTCGCAGCTTTCTTAGCGCTCTGTTTAGCATCAGATAACTTCTTACCCAATTCTTTGCCAGCTTCTTCTGCATCGATATTGAATTCGATCTTGGTATCTAACTTCTTCTCTAACCAAGCCTTGAGGCTGGTGCCCAGTTCGCCCAGAGTCTCTGCCAGATCATCTGCTCTAGCCCCAAGGTTGGCAGAGCCAACTTTGCCAAACCATTTAGCTGCTTCACTAAAGCCAGCCCTGTTGAGTGAATAGGTTTCCGTTCTACCTTTTTTCTCGACCTTTATCAGCTGTGCTTCAACCAAAACTGCTGCATGCTTGATGACTGATGCTTCAGTTAACTTGGTTTCTCTAATCAGCACAGCCTTGGTGAGTGGGTTAGCAGCAAGCGCTTCAATAATTCTCCTAGACTGCGGGGCTGCTAGTGCTTGGAATACATCGGTCATTTTTGCTCCTGTGATATTTCTTTAGCTCTGGCTAGAGCTGCAGTTGTTGCCTTTAGGAAAAGTGTGTGCAGTTTTCCTTCTTCAAGAACCGCAATAGCTTTCATGGTTGTTCCGTTTGGGCTGGTTACCTGTCTTCTCAACTCAGCAGGATCTCCTTGAGTCTGGGTGATAAGTTCACTTGCACCTAGGAAGGTTTGAGTTACCAGCAGATAGGCATCTTCTTGGCTGAAACCCATAGCCTTAGCAGTTGCAATAAATTCTTCCATAAGGTAAAAAACATAGGCAGGACCCGAGCCTGAGATGGTTGATAAAGCATCAATCTGATCCTCTGCTAAAACAACACTTTTACCAACAGCATCAAATAGTGCAACTGCCACTGCTAACTGGTCAGCACTAACTCGACTACCCACTGAAATACCGGTGAGACCTCTTTGAATTAGCGCTGGGGTATTGGGCATAGCTCTAATTACAGCAACTGAATCTGGCAGGTAGCTTTCAATTGTTGCGGTTGTAATACCAGCCGCTACTGAAATAACTAAGGCATCCTTAGCAATAACGTTTTTTATCTGATCTAATACTTCGATCACATTGGCTGGCTTAATCGCAAGCAGAATAATCTGTGCACCTTCAGCAGCTAAGGCATTAGCATTTGGTTGATAACCGGCAGCGTAAGCTGTGACACCAAATTTCTTAGCGAGCGCATCAGCAGACTCGACCTTGCGTGTGGTGACTTTGATGTTTTCTTTTTTGATGCCGTGACGAACCATTCCAGAGAGAATGGCGGTTCCCATAGAACCTGAACCAATGATGGCAACTGTTGTATCTTGCATGTCTCTAGTTGAGCACAAACTGTTGGCTATTTTCACTGATTACCCCATTTACCTCAGCCTTGAGGACATAGCTAGCACCACCGGCTGTAACTTCGGAGAGGCCATCAGCCAGAGCGCAGCCTTGGTCGCTAGAGCGCACGCGTTCCCAATAGTCTGCGCCAGAGGTCACGGGTTGATCCGGTTTTAGCAACATGATTCGGTCTGTTCTGTCCTCAGTGAGATTGCAATCCTGAGATGACCAAATGTTGTCGCTGCCACTGGTGATTTTGAAGAAGGTTCCACTGGTGCCGACATTGAAATTGCAATCAACTGATGCTGTGTTGGTGATGGTAAACCAGAAATATGGTTTATCACCGGCGTTGAAAGCTAACTGTTTTGTTTTGTCTTTTATACCAACAAAGGCCTCAACCTTGATTTGCTGTGGTTGGCAATCCCCACCGGCAACGAGAACCGGAGTCTTGCTGGGACTAACTACACCGGAGACGAAACTCACCCCAGCATTAACAGCTGCAACTGCTCCCCAAATGAGTCCGCCTAGAACTAGAAGTACTAGTGCACGTCTAGTCCAGATGATGCTGGGTCTTGGTCCATAGTTTTGAGGCATGTATTTATTTTGCCAGCACTACTCTAAAGAGTTCGGAGCATTCGAGTGTTGCCGAGTGTGTTCTCTTTAACTCTGGCTAGATCTAAGAACTCGGCGATACCGTCATCGGAGGATTCAACCATCTGCGCAAATGTGTCCGCATCAACAGGAACATCACTAATAATCTCAAAACCACATTTAGCAAAGAACTCAACTTCAAAGGTCAAACAGAAAACGCGTGGAATGCCCAAACTAAAGGCTCGCTCACTCAATGCTTCAACGATTGCCTTACCCAAACCCAAGCCACGTGCGCTGTCGTCAACTACCAGAGATCTGACTTCAGCCAGGTCCCCCCACATCACATGCAAAGCGCCGGCAGCCAAGATGCGACCATCCTGGTGCTCAGCAACCACAAACTCCTGAGTGCGCTCGTAGAGGGAGACCAGCTGGTGCTTTAGAAGCACCTTGCTGTCTACCAGAGGCGCGCGCATTTCTTGAATCGCAACTATGTCACTAGTTCTGGCTGGTCTTAGCTTGAAAGAGTTTTGGGGCATTGCTAAATGCTAGCAATCACTCGTTCATTGGAGGTAAATATGAACTGACCGGCAACAACATCTGTCACGACATCAGTGGCGTTTTTGATGACTCCCTGCAAGATGCTCTCAGAGATTTGGTCTTCGATTTCACGCTGAACCGCTCTGCGGAGCGGTCTCGCTCCTAGCGCTGGGTCGTAACCTAGCTCAATTAGACGATCCTTCGCGGCGGCAGTCAAAGTCAGAGTGATATCGCGCTCTTCAAGACGGGTGTTGAGCTTCTTGATGAATAGATCAACAATCTCGAGAAGCTCCGGCTTAGAAAGCTGAGGGAAGACGATGACATCATCAACACGGTTTAGGAACTCAGGCTTGAAGTGCTTCTTCAACTCATCGTTCACCTTAGCAGCCATGCGATCGAAGTCATTCTGTTGGCTGCCTTCAAGATTGAAGCCAAGCGCACCCCTAGAGATGTCCTTGGAACCAAGGTTGGTTGTCATGATGATGATTGTGTTCTTGAAGTCGACAACACGACCCTGACCATCGGTTAGGCGACCCTCTTCAAGAATCTGCAACAACGAGTTGAAGATATCTGGGTGGGCCTTCTCGATCTCATCGAAAAGAACAACGCTAAATGGCTTACGACGGACACGCTCGGTTAGCTGACCGCCATCATCGAAGCCAACGTAGCCAGGAGGAGCACCAAACAAACGGGAGGCGGTGTGCTTTTCTGCATACTCACTCATGTCTAGCGAGATCAAAGCACCTTCGTCGTCGAATAGGAATTCGGCGAGCGCTTTAGCCAACTCAGTCTTACCAACACCGGTAGGGCCAGCGAAGATAAACGAACCTGATGGACGTTTAGGGTCTTTTAGACCTGCACGCTGGCGTCTAATGGCCTTAGAGATGGACTCAACGGCAGCCTTCTGTCCAATAATTCTCTTGTGCAGCTCTGCCTCCATGAAGACCAGCTTTGCCGACTCTTCTTCAGACAACTTGAAGACTGGGATACCAGTAGCGGCAGCTAAAACTTCGGCAATAAGGCCTTCGTCAACAACACCGTGGGCAGCGACGTTGCCGGTGCGGAACTGCTTGGATAGCTTTGCTCGCTCAGCAAGAAGTTTTTTCTCATCATCGCGAAGCTTGGCAGCACCTTCGAAATCTTGACCTTCAATCGCCATCTCTTTATCAACGCGAACAGCAGCAATCTTTTCTTCCAGCTCACGAAGCTCTGGAGGTGAAGACAGGATAGAAAGACGTAGTCTTGCACCTGCTTCATCGATTAGGTCAATCGCTTTATCTGGTAGAAAGCGATCTGCAACGTAGCGATCTGCAAGCTTGGCAGCAGCAACAATTGCACCATCGGTAATTGAAACCTTGTGGTGTGCCTCGTAGCGATCACGAAGTCCTTTCAAGATATTGATGGTCTGCGGAATAGTTGGTTCGTTGACCTGGATCGACTGGAATCTACGCTCTAAAGCAGCATCTTTCTCAAAGTATTTTCTGAACTCATCCAAAGTAGTTGCGCCGATTGTTTGTAGTTCACCACGAGCAAGCATTGGCTTCAGGATAGATGCAGCATCAACAGCACCTTCAGCAGCACCGGCACCAACGAGGGTGTGAATCTCATCGATGAAAGTAATGATGTCTCCGCGTCCTCTAATTTCCTTGATGACTTTTTTTAGTCTCTCTTCGAAGTCTCCGCGGTATCTAGAACCAGCAATCAGAGACCCAAGGTCAAGGGTGTATAGCTGCTTGCCCTTTAGAGTTTCAGGAACGTTGCCAGCAACGATTGCCTGAGCAAGGCCCTCAACAACAGCAGTCTTACCAACACCTGGTTCACCAATCAAGATTGGGTTGTTCTTTGTTCTGCGAGAAAGAATCTGCATAACGCGTTCGATTTCTTTTTCACGGCCGATAACAGGATCTAGTTTTCCTTCAGCAGCGGCAGCAGTGAGGTTCTTACCAAACTGGTCCAGAACCTGTGAGCCCTTTTGTGGAATAGCTTCGCCACCAACGGTAGCTGTTTCCTTGTTATCAAAACCTTGCAACATCTGTTGCACCTGAGCACGAACCTTGTTGGTGTCAGCACCTAACTTAGTTAGTACCTGAGCTGCAACACCTTCGCCCTCTTTTATAAGACCAAGCAACAAGTGTTCTGTACCAATGTATGAGTGACCTAATTGAAGTGCTTCACGAAGTGAAAGCTCTAGAACCTTCTTAGCGCGAGGTGTGAAAGGAATGTGTCCGGTAGGAGCTTGCTGACCCTGACCGATGATTTCTTTGACCTGGTCACGAACTGCTTCTTGAGAAATACCGAGCGCTTCTAGCGCCTTAGCGGCTACGCCTTCACCTTCGTGAATAAGACCGAGCAGAATGTGCTCAGTACCGATGTAGTTGTGGTTAAGTGACTTAGCTTCTTCTTGCGCTAAAACCACTACCCTGCGGGCCTTGTCAGTGAATTTCTCAAACATCTTTACTCCTTTGACACTTTATGTGCTTACAAAGAAGATAACCCTGTTTACCCCTGTTTATTCAGGCTGTTCGCCAATGGGAGAACGTTTTTGCCCAGCAAGTTCATGCTTCGCACGCTCTTCAGCTTCAATCTGAGCCCTTACCTTACGCTCTTTGGCGTCTGCCCCGATGATGCCTTTGAAGAGGAAGTAGACCAAGACAGCCATGCCCACTGGTGGCAGGATGCTCAATAGCGCCTCTAGTAATGTCTGCATTACTTGACCAGTGGGAACATGATGGTTTCCCTGATGCCAAGGCCGGTAAGGCTCATCAGCAACCTGTCGATACCTAGACCCAAGCCACCGGTAGGTGGCATACCGAACTCAAGTGCCTTAAGGAATTCTTCGTCTAGCTTCATGGCTTCTGGGTCTCCAGCAGCGGCAAGCTTTACCTGTTCAACAAATCGCTCCCGCTGAATGACAGGGTCAACAAGCTCTGAGTAACCGGTGGCTTGCTCATAGCCGCGGATATATAGATCCCACTTCTCAACGACGCCTGGCTTTGATCTGTGGTTACGAACTAGCGGGGAAGTATCAACTGGAAAGTCCATTACGAATGTTGGTTGCTGCAAGTCACCTTTGACAAAGTGCTCCCACAGTTCTTCAACATACTTACCGTGCTGAGGGTGGTCTATCTCCAGGCCTTCCTTCTCAGCAAGCTTCTTTAGAACAGCAATGTCTGTTTGAGGTGTGATCTCTTGACCACAGGCTAAAGATAGAGATTCAAACATTGAAACTCTTGCCCAGTCACCAGAGAGGTCGTTTACTTCACCGTCTTCTAATTCAACTCGCAAAGTTCCAAAACAATCCATCGCCGCATTTTGAATCAGTGCCTGGGTGAGTTTTGCCATGGTGTTGTAATCACCATATGCTTCATATGCTTCAAGCATTGCAAACTCAGGTGAGTGAGTTCTATCTGCACCTTCGTTTCTGAAGTTTCGGTTGATTTCATAAACACGGTCGATACCGCCGACAACCGCACGCTTTAGAAATAGTTCTGGTGCAATTCTTAGAAACAGTTCTGTGTCAAAAGCGTTGCTATGTGTTTTGAAAGGTCTGGCTGATGCGCCGCCGTGGATGGTTTGCAGCATTGGTGTTTCAACTTCAATGAAGTTATCTTCAGTAAAGGTCTTTCGAAGTGACTGCATGACCTTTGATCTGATCTGGACAACTTCTCTTGCTCGGTCTCTAACAATTAGGTCAACATAGCGATGACGAACACGATATTCTTCACCAAGATCATTGTGCAGGTTAGGCAGCGGTCTTAGAGTCTTTGCCGCCATCGTCCAACTAGCCACCAGAATAGAAAGCTCACCGCGCTTAGAAGTAATTACTTCACCAGAAACAAATAGGTGATCGCCTAGGTCGACTAGCTCTTTGTATAGTTCAAGGTTTTCTTCGCCAACTTTATCTAGAGACAGCATGATCTGAATCCGAGCGCCAAGACCTGATTGCAAAGTTGCAAAGCAGAGCTTGCCTGTGTTTCTCTGGAACATTACTCGTCCGGCAATACCAACGGTTTCACCGGTAGCAACATCAACTTCTAGCTCTGGATACTTTAGCCTTACGTCTTCGATAGTTGAGGTGATTGCTAGAGAGACAGGATACGCTTCATGGCCTGATGCCAGGATGCGCTCACGCTTAGCTAAACGAATAGCAATCTGTTCAGGCAGATCCTGCTCTTCAGTTGCTAGTTCTGGCTCTTGATTCATTCCTGCTCCTGAATATAAAAACTGATGTTATCGATAAGGCGAACCCCGTCAACCACTGCAGCTACCAGCATTTGGGCATGCCCTGAAAAATCGTCTGCAATAGGCGCAAAGTTCTCTTTATTTACTAGCGCTAGATAATCAAGTTTAGCCAGCGGTTGAGATTCAATCTGCTTCCTAGCGCTCTCCAGAGCAATACTCGGTGCTACCCCTTCAGTAATCAACTCTTCAGCTTTGACCATGGCTTCAAATAAGACAGGAGCAGCAGCAAATGCTGCCGGGCTCAAACGAGCATTACGGCTAGAGCGCGCCAGCATGTTTTCAGCCCTAACTGTCTCAACTTCAACAACCCTGATCTGGTCTTTAAACTCCCTGTGAACCATCCTTTTGACTAGGAATAGCTGTTGAGCATCCTTGGCCCCAAACACCGCTACCTGGGGTCTAACTGCCCTAAAAAACCAGCTCACAACATGAAGCATGCCTTCGAAGTGACCTGGTCGGCTAGCGCCTTCAAAGACTGAGCCCAAAGCTCCTGCTCTAGGGGCTAGGGGCTGCCCTAAGCCATCTGGATAGACCTCATCAACACTGGGTGCGAAGAGGATATCCGGTCCCTTTTGAAGGCTCTGAAGCATTTCAATGTCTGTATCCAGAGTCCTAGGGTATTTGGCAAAATCTTGGTCGTCACTGAATTGGGTTGGGTTCACAAAGACGCTCACTACAACGACTTCAGCTTCAATCTGAGCTAGCTCAATCAGAGCTAGGTGCCCTTCATGAAGAGCCCCCATGGTCGGCACAAAACCAACGTTCTCTAAAGCATCAAGTTCTGCTCTTAGTTGGCTAACAGTGTGAACTACCTTCACTGGTTATCTCCATCGAATAGATCCGCAGGATCGATTTCTGGAACTGCAGTCCTAAGTGATTCCTCAAGCGAGGATCTAAATATTCCAGCCAACAGATTTCTAGATTTATCAATACCGGCATCTTCAAGCAGGGTAATTGCTTGGCCAACAATCAAAGTGGTGAAAGTCCCTGCCACAGAAATAGCCTCGGCGTATTTCTCTCTTGCCTCTTGTGGAACATGAACTGGTTCTCCGCCCAATTCGATGGCTAAGGTTTGAACGATCGGTAACACCGCTCTTGGAGCATCAACCGCGATATAGCTATCAACAATTCTTGCTTTATCAATTGAGCTAAAACCAGTGAACTTTATTGCTGGATGAATTGCCATCGGCAAAATACCTAAACCAAGTGCTTCATCAAATACTGAATAACCATAGTTAGGTGAGGTGTGTGCGAGTAACTGCCCTCTAGTTAAACTATCTGTCGAAACTAAACCTTTAACTAGATCTGCTATCTGATCTCCTGGGATGGCAAAGAGAACTAAATCGACACCTTGAACAGCATCAATAACTGGTATTACTGCAACGCCGGGTAATACTGTTTCAACTCGAGCTGCTCTTGTCGGATCAGTTGTTGCAATAGCAGATAGCGTATGCCCTGCATCAGAGATTGCTTTAGCAATTGAAATACCAACCGGTCCTGCTCCGATGACAGAAACTCTTAAACGTGTTGTATCAGAATTCATTAGGCAGGAACCGCACTATCTTTCTTTACTCCTGGATGATTTGGATCATTCGGTAAACGGCACATCCACTCGACAATGAACGAAACCGCCAGTAATACTAAAGAGGCAATCCCAGCCGCAATATTGGTTCCAGTCGAGCTCTCCACGACAACCGGCGAAGTGTATTGCTTGATGAGCACTCCGATGTGCCAACCACCAAGCATGCTCGCTGTGACAGCCCCCGCTCTAGCGAGGATAAGCACCCTGACTGCATAAAAAGGATCCACCGGCATTGGCTTTGATACTTTTGCCGTTGGGTTCTGTTCTAGCGCAGCTGTTGCCTTCTTCAAGTTGCGCTTGTATTTCCAAATGGGGATAGCAAGAGAGATTAGTATCACTGCAACAACAATTACTGAGATAGCTAATGTTATTCCGCTGACTGGAATAACTCTGCCATTGTTGATGGCCCACACGCTATAGCCGTAACCAGCAGCGGTTGAAAGCGCTAACCAAACCCCAACACCGATGACGCTAATTGACTTCATTTGAGTTTCACCTGATCTGCAAACAGCTGAGCAAGTTTTTCGATGGAGCCCACACCTGGTAGCTCTGCCTTTTGATCCATCAAATACCAAGGCACAATCACAAAAGCACGCTTAGCCGCTTCTGGGTGAGGGATTACTAGATCTACCGAACGGTATAACTGCGAAGCATATGTGATGATGTCGATGTCTATATTTCGATCACCCCAGCGCTCAAGTTTTTTACGTCCCAATAGTTGCTCTATTCCCTGAACAGCGGCAAGAAGGTTCTCTGGATTCAAGCTGGTTTCAATTTCAGCAACACAATTTAGAAACTTAGGTTTAGAAGAATCAAAGCCAGCCAAAGTCAGAGCTTTTGATTCCACTAAAGGAGAGATCTCTAGTAATTCAATACCCTTACTTAGTTTGATAGCAGCAAGAGCTTTGATGATCCACTTCCTGCGGTTACCTAGATTGCTTCCTAGAGCAAGCACTGCTTTAGTCATTACGCTTTGCCTCAACCGTTACGCTCACGTCAGTGAACTCATAGGGGATTGGAGCATTTGGTTTGTGGACGGTAACCCTGGCTTGCTCCACTATGCCGTTACCAAAGTGCAAGCAGAAATCTAATAGCCGTTGAGCAAGAGTTTCTAAAAGATCTACGGGTTCTTGTTTTGTTAGTTCGACTAAACCCTTGGCCAAATCTCCATAGTGGACGGTGTGCGAGAGGTCATCAGAGAAGGCTGCTTTATCGCCATCAACCCAGACAGCTGCATCGATATAGAAATCCTGGCCATTCTGGCGCTCAAAATCGAATACGCCGTGGTGGGCGAAGACCCTGAGGCCGGTGATCTCTATTTTGTGTTGCATAGGTCAATTCTGTCGCTTAGTTGAACTATTTTCAGCATCGCTCGAACCCTCGTGGAGAGCACCAACGATGTTGATGGCATCAACAGTCGCCAACACGTTGTGAACTCTGACTCCCCAGAGTTTTCTCTGCATGAGTAGGGCGGTTAGCACTGCTGTCGCGACATCTCTGCGTTCATGGGATACCGAATTAGGTTCTTCCTCATCTAGAGCCCCAGCAATAAACCTCTTTCTAGAAGCACCAACCAGCACCGGTAGCCCTAGCTTCTCAATTTCATCCAGCCTTGCTACCAACTGCCAGTTCTGCTTCATGTCTTTAGCAAAACCAAGACCAGGGTCAACGATTATGTTTTCGCGTTTGACGCCTGCTGCTATGGCAGCTGCCACACGAGCTTGCAATTCTTGAGCGACTTCCTCAGCGACATTTTGATAGGAAGCCAAGGTGTTCATGATGTCGCTGTGTCCACGCCAGTGAGAAATAACAATTACAACCTCATGCTTTGCAGCAACTGCGAACATGTTCTCATCCGCCAAACCACCAGAGACATCGTTGATGATTCCTGCTCCTGCTGCGATAGCCAGTTCTGCAGTCGATGCATTCATGGTGTCGATACTTATTTGCGCACCTAGCTTTAGATCACTAATTGCTTGAACAACTGGAAGAATTCTTGCTTGTTCTTCTTCAGGGGTTATGCGTGTAGCACCGGGTCTTGTTGACTCCCCACCGATGTCAATAATTTGTGCACCAGCTAAAACTAAAAGTTTTGCGTGGTCGACTGCTGATTCCAAAGAGTTGTATTGATTGCCGTCACTAAAACTGTCTGGGGTGACGTTCAAGACACCCATCACCTGTGGTTTTACTTTAGGTGCACTGGAATCGTATTTCATTTTGCGATTAGTGCCATTACTTCAGCACGATTAGCGGCTTCACTATAAACACCACGGGTGGCAACGGTTACGGTATTAGCTTCAGGTTGTCTAGCGCCGCGGGAAGCAACACAGTGATGTCTTGCCTCAATTACAACAACTACACCTTGGGTTCCTAAACCTACCTGCAGCGCATCTGCAATTTGTGCAGTTAGGTTCTCTTGCAGCTGTGGTCGGGCAGCTAAAACTTCAACTAGTTTAGGTAATCTTCCTAAACCAATAACCCGATCGCTAGGTAGGTAAGCAATGTGAGCGATGCCTGTGAAAGGTAAGAGGTGATGTTCACAGATGGAAACTAGCTCGATATCTTTGAGAATGACAACATCGTTGTGCTCTGCAGGAAAGGTCTCAGAAAGGACTGCTAATGGATCTGCACCAACACCTGCGAAGAAGCCAACGTAAGCGTCAGCTACTTTCTGCGGAGTTGCTTTTAGTTCTTCACGGTTAGGGTCTTCACCGATGGCATAAAGCAGTTCAGTAACAGCTGCCTTGATTCTCTCGGCGTCTAACACTTTGACCCTTAGGAAGACTTGCGGCGGGTAGGAGTTTTCTTAGTCTGACTAGCCTGAGCTTCACGCTTAGCCTGGGTCGAGCCCTTAGCTGGAATAGCGATTGGGCCTTGCTTAGGCTTTGGTCTGGTTCGCTTTGACAGCCACTGAGTGCGCTTAGGTAGCTTCTTGACAGATTTGAAAACCACGGCGATATCCTCAGCGTTTAGAGTTTCACGCTCCATCAGTTCCTTAGCCAGGGCATCTAAAACCTTACGGTTTAGGTTGATAGCTTTGTATGCCTCATCGTGAGCCCCATCAAGGATTCCACGAAGTTCACTATCAATCTGCTGAGCAGTTAGGTCTGAATACTCCTTGGTGTGAGCCATGTCTCTACCAATGAATACTTCACCGGCTTGACCATAAGAAACAGAACCAATGGTGCTGGACATTCCATACTGCATAATCATTGCCTTGGCAATTGATGTTGCCTTCTCGAAGTCATTAGATGCACCCGTTGTTGGGTCACCGTAGACAATTTCCTCAGCAACGCGACCACCCATTGCATAAGCAATCTGGTCTAGCAGCTGGTTACGGGTAATGCTGTATCGATCTTCTAACGGAAGCACCATGGTGTATCCAAGTGCTCTACCTCTAGGCAGAATGGTTACTTTAGAAACAGGGTCTGAATAGTTCAGTGACGCTGCAACTAGAGCGTGACCTGCTTCGTGATAGGCAGTGTTCAATCTTTCTGCATCTTGCATCAGACGAGTCTTCTTTGCAGGTCCACCGATTACACGATCGATTGATTCATCAAGAATCTCATTACTAATTTGCTTCTGACCACTTCTAGCAGTTAGCAAAGCAGCTTCGTTTAGCACGTTAGCTAAATCTGCACCGGTAAATCCTGGAGTTCTTCTGGCAACCATTGCTAGATCAACATCATCAGCAACCGGTTTGCCTTTTGCGTGCACCTTAAGAATCTGTTCGCGACCGATTAGGTCTGGTGCTGAAACACCAACCTGCCGATCGAAACGACCAGGACGCAAAAGTGCAGGGTCAAGAATGTCAGGACGGTTTGTCGCTGCGATAAGAATTACGTTGGTCTTGGAATCAAAACCATCCATCTCAACAAGCAACTGGTTAAGAGTCTGCTCACGCTCGTCGTTACCACCACCAATACCAGCTCCACGGTGCCGACCAACAGCATCGATTTCATCTACGAAGATAATTGCTGGAGAAGCGGCTTTTGCCTGTTCGAAAAGATCACGAACACGAGATGCACCGACACCGACAAACATTTCAACAAAGTCTGAACCCGAGATTGTGAAGAATGGGACACTAGCTTCACCGGCAACAGCTTTAGCCAAAAGTGTTTTACCAGTTCCAGGAGGACCGTAGAGCAAAACACCACGAGGGATCTTTGCACCAACAGCTTGGAATTTCTGCGGTTCTTTTAGGAACTCTTTAATCTCTTCAAGTTCTTCAATAGCTTCATCAACACCGGCAACATCTGCGAAGGTAACCTTCGGCATATCTTTGTTGTATAGCTTGGCCTTTGATTTACCAAACTGCATAACCTTATTGTTGCCACCCTGGGCTCCTGACATCAAGAACCAGAAAATACCTAGGAACAGGAGGAAAGGAAGAATGCTAAATAGCAGGGAAAGGTACCAAGGGGTGTTGGTGACCTGGTCGTTGAAACCATCAGTGATGTTTGCTGCTGCAATAGCCTCAGTTACCTGAGTGCCACGAGGGGTTGAGTAATAAAACTGAATCTCTTTGCCGTACTTGAGATCTGTCGCTGCCAAGGTGACATGAACGCGCTGCTCGCTTTCAATGATTTCGACCTTCTGAGCTTGTCCAGCTTGAATGAACTGAATGCCAACAGAGGTATCTACCTCCTTGACGCTAGATGTGCTAAAAGAGTTGAAGCCAATAGCCAAAAGGGCAACAGCAAGTGCCACATAGAGAAATGGGCCCCTAAAGAGTTTCTTTGATTTCATAAGTGAGGCTAAGCCCCATACCTTTCATTTACAACTACTAGGCTACCCGCCAGAGGCGACGCTGTCAGCCCCAAAAAGGCTCTGTTCGCAGTCAGAATAACGATTTTAGCTGTATACAGAAGGTGCTAGAACACCAACATCCTTCAAGGTGCGGTAGCTCTCGTTGTAGTCAAGCCCGTAGCCGACTACGAATTCGTTAGGGATGTCAAAGCCAACCAGCATTACCTCAACCTCCACCTTGGCGGCATCTGGTTTACGCAATAGCGCAACAATTTCAACTGAGGCAGCGCCTCTTGCAGAGAGGTTTGACTTTAGCCAGGACAGGGTAAGGCCAGAATCAATAATGTCTTCAACGATAAGCACATGCTTACCTAGCACATCAGCATCCAGGTCTTTGAGGATACGCACGACTCCAGAAGACTGTGTTCCTGAGCCATATGAAGATACCGCCATCCAGTCCATTGAAACTGGGATCTGAATTGCTCTAGAAAGATCTGCCATGAACATGACTGCGCCTTTTAGGACACCTACCAGCAAGACGTCTTTACCGGCATAAGCAGTATCAAGTTCAAGAGCTAGCTCTTTGACTCGTTGGGCAATCTGCGCTTCTGTTACAAGAACTTTAGTGATGTCGTTTTGCACCTTGATGAGGTCCACTTAGCATGCTCCTGGTTTTAAAGTTTTGGTGCTCTTGAGAGTAATCTCTTGGCCCGTTCTTACTACTCTAACTGCTGGCAGGGTCAAAGGTTTTTGACCATGCCAATTCGTTAGCAAACTACTTACAGAGTCAACATGAGTCTTGCTAGGTTCAGCACCCAACAAGACCAGAGCATTATGAATTACCCGATTGCGGATTGCTGGAGAGAGTTGAAATAGCTCCTCGACATCCAGGACCACTGATTTATTAGTGGTCTTGGCAGAGCTGTGAAAAGCAATATCAGCTTGAGCATCTAAGTACGCATTATCTTCCTGCAAGATCTCTGCAGTTCTAGCTAAAGCACCAGCAATGCCTGGACCGAGTTCCTTTTCTAGCACTGGCAAAACATTTAGCCTTACCTTCACTCTGGAGAATTTGGTTTCTAAGTTCTGTGGGTCTTGCCAAAACTTGATTCCGCTATCAACACAGAAAGCAACAGTGGTTTCTCTTCTTATGCCAAGCAGTGGTCTTAGGTATTTACCATCAGCACTTAGTGCAGACATTCCAGCAATCGACTTAGGTCCAGAGCCTCTAGCCAAACCGAGTAATACAGTTTCTGCTTGATCATCGAGGGTGTGACCGAGCATCGAATACTTAGCTCCGTAGCGTTTAGCTAAATCATCAATCGCTTCGTAGCGAGCATGCCTAGCAGCAGCTTCCATACCGATTGAACCGACAACTACTTTGACCTTCACAACCTCCACAGTTTCAAAGCCAAGCTCCATAAGAGTGGTCTTAGCCTGCTCCGCAATCTCCTCAGAGCCCTTCTGGAGATTGTGGTTAACCACTACTGAGATAACATTTACCTTCGCTCGCTTACCTTCAAACAGAGATGCCGCCGCAAGCGCAAGACTGTCTGCTCCTCCGGAGCAGGCAATGACTAAAGTGTCAGACTCCTCAACTCCATAGGTTTCCCAAGTATCGCGAATAGCGCGGCGGACATCAGCCATGGCTGGAGTTAGCCTAGGTCGCGCTACCATCTGTGCCCTTTCGGTATTCTTGATACATCAAGCCTATTTAGGAGATCTATGTCTATCGACGCCATCATCGAGATTCCTCGTGGAAGCCGAAACAAATATGAAGTTGACCACGAGTCAGGCCGCATCCGTTTGGACCGTGTCCTATTCACTCCTTTTGTTTACCCAGTTGACTACGGATACTTCGATAACACCCTAGGTGGCGATGGCGACCCGCTAGATGCCCTAGTACTACTTGAATTCCCAGTATTCCCAGGTGTCGTTGTTGAGGTTAGAGCAGTTGGTGTTCTTCCTATGGAAGACGATGGCGGTATCGACGAAAAGATTCTCTGCGTGCCAGTCAAGGACAAGCGTTGGGCTCACATCCAAGACATCCACGATGTCCCTCAACAGACTAAAGATGAGCTTGAGCACTTCTTCACCCACTACAAAGACCTAGAGCCTGGCAAGTGGGTAAAGGTTGGTACTTGGGCAGACAAGGCAGCGGCTGAGAAGCTAATCGCCGAATCGATTGAGAGATTTAAAGCTGAGGGCGGGCACCAATAATCTGAACTGCTTTGGCAGCTGTAGTTATTCCCACCTGTATTGCCTGATCTAAAGGTTGTTCATTAGCCAGAGTTGCAACTAACCCACCAGCGAAAGCATCTCCTGCTCCGGTTGGATCTACCGCATCAACTCTCTCAACCAGATACGTCTTCATCTTGATGCCCTCCGCATAAGCATCCACACCAGCACTGCCATTTTTCACCACAGTAATCTGGCTTAGAGTAGCGCCGAGTAAATCAAACTCTTCCCTGTTTGGAATCAGAATATCTGCTGCATAAATTGCATTCTTGAAATCTTCAAGACCAAAGTCTCTGATGTATCCGGATGAGCCAGGATCGATAAGCACCATCGATCCACCATGTTGAGCTTCATAGATCAGGTCTTTGATTTCAATTACTTCTCTACCGAAGAATGTGTATCCAGAAATAAACACGTAGTCGAAGTTTGTAAAGAAAATGTAATTCAAACTCTTGATGTCTAACTCTTTGTTAGCTCCACGGTCAGTGAGCATGCTCCGATTCTCACCATCAACTAAAACAACTAATGAACCGGTTGCTTGATCGCTCAGCTGCAAAATCGTTTTGACTTTATAAGAAGCAAATTGTTCTGTTACTCGGAACTCATCTTTGCTATTTACGCAACCTAAGAAAGTGACATCAGCACCAAGACTTGCTGCCCAGCAGGCTATGTTGCTAGCTGATCCACCGAGCGTTTGCTGGATGCTGGAATCCGTATCTGTATTAGTCCTAATCGGCTCTTTAGGAACAACAATGATGTCATCAATGACATCGCCGATGACTAGCACATTCGGCACTAGTTCAACCTTGACCAGGACTTAGCAATCTCACCTGCAAGACGCACATTGTTTCTAGCAAGATCTAAATTCACTTCCAAAGATCTACCTTTAGATTCTTCAACGATAAAACCAAGCAAGAACGGTGTCACAGCCTTACCGTGGATACCGGCAGCATCCGCTGCCTTGAAAGCAATCTGAAGCACGCGATCGTGTTCGGCGGGATCCCACTGCAGAGCCTCAGGAATTGGATTAGCAATAACTATTCCCTGACCATGACCTAGCGCATCCTGAGCTTTCATAACCTGAGCAATCTGGTCTGTGGTATCCAGTGACCAATCAATAGTTAGCCCTGATTTGGTTAGCCAAAAAGCTGGAAACTCCTTTGTCTGCCAACCAATAACTGGAACACTCAGCGACTCTAAACGTTCTAGAGTTGCAGCAATATCTAAAACAGATTTCACCCCTGCTGAGACAACAGTGATGTTGGTGACAGCAAGAGTTGAAAGATCTGCTGATTCATCAAAGGTTGTGCTTGCACCTCTGTGGACACCACCTAGGCCACCGGTAGCGAAAACACGAATACCAGCAAGAGATGCTAGATGAGCAGTTGCTGCCACTGTGGTAGCACCAGACTCTTTTCTTGCAGCAAGAATAGGAATGTCTCTAACACTTGCTTTAGTGAGATCTTCATTTGCAATACGTTCAACGCCGACAGCGTCTAAACCAATCTGCGGAACGCCATCGAGTACCGCGATGGTGGCAGGAGTAACACCATTGCTTCTTAGTATCTCTTCGAATTCTCTAGCAGCGCTTAAGTTCTGTGGTCTTGGCAGCCCATGAGAAATGATGGTTGATTCAAGCGCAACAATAGGTTTGCCTGCGTCAAGAGCAGCTTGGACTTCTGGAGAACAGACAAAAGGTCTCATTAGTTAAGGCTACTCTCTAGGGAGTTTGCAGGCAGGTGTTCCACCGGGTAATTTGTGACGATACCTAGCTACTAGACGGTATATGGGCATTGAGAACCAGCGTAGATATCTACTCATCATGGTTTTACCAACAAACCGTAGGAAAGAATTGGGTTGAACCCTAAAGACCATCGCGAAAGCTTCATGCCCAGCAAAATTTTCACCATCAATAGCCAGATAAACCTGATCCGCTACCTCTGCTTGGGTTAATGAGTATTTAGCTAAATCAGTAAACTGCCAGGGAGCAGCAACAATCTTGGTTTTGCTTCGTCGAACAATTTGATTGGCTGCCGATGTACAAAAACCACAATCACCATCGAAGATAAGTGTGATGTCTGAGCCCATAGTCCCAGACTAATAGAAATGGGAGGGTCTTTCGACCCTCCCATTTACTAGTTTTAGATAATTAGCCGATGCGAGTGATACGACCGTCAGTTGTCATCACCACTGGACCGTTGACACTGTCTCGAATGATTGCTTCGCGTACGACAGTTTCAAGCACATCGCGGGTTTTTGCCTTACCAAGTCCACCGAACATCGTATATCCATCGCCACCTCCGACCATGAAGTCGTTGGTAGCTAGGGTGTAAGAAACGGAAGTGCTGTTAGGGATTGGAGTGCCATCAGTCAAAGTGACTGATGTTACGCGTCCACTGTTGGCAGCAATACCCATGTCGAATGTGAATTTCAGACCAGATACCTGAGGGAATCTACCTGCACCTGTAGCGATCTGTGAAACACCGTTCTCTAGCGCTGCCCAAACAGCTGCTCCAGTGATGGTTGTTGTCGCAGCGGTGTTACCGAAAGGCAGCACTGTGGCAACGTCACCAACAGTCAGAGTGTATGGACCTGAGCTCTGAACTTTCCAAGGGCCTGTTGAGGTTGTAAAACCTGGCTGGAGGCTGGACCAGGTCGGACGGACTATTGAAAGATCGCTAGGCACCCAAGTCTTTGCAGGTAGCATGTCGCGAATTCCACCACCGTTCATGATTGCAATCTGAGTTCCCATAGCAGTGCGCAGATTGTCAGCAATGTAGTTACCGAGTGCAGTCTCGTAGTTACGCTGAACCGCAGGAGTTCCACCGTTAGGTGCAACATCCGCAATTGAACCAATCACCACGTTGTACTTAGTGCCAAGGTTTGCCTTGTATGCAGTGATTGAGTTCAGTGCATCCTGGTTCAGCCCTGTCGCAGCCAAAGCAGTTCCGGCTGGGACCTTCACTGTCGGAACTACATGCTCGACTCTCGAACCGAGGGTTTTGTGAGTTGCGGTGTCGACACAAGCGCGGATTCTGTTGTATAGGGCTCCGGCGTTAGTGGTCTCCGCAACAAGCTTGTTTGCAACAATGCCGCCATACTTCAGGTGGCTGTGACCACCGAGTACTATGTCCGATCCTTCTAGCAGCGGAACGACGTCCATTAGTCGGCCTTCTGCAGAGCTGGTATCAGTGTTGAACTGACCAAAACCTTCGTGCACTAGCGAGACAACGATATCTGCTCCAGCCTTGCGTGCTGCCTTGATTGCTAACTGCACCTGAGCCTTAGTTGCTGCACCAGCCGCGTTAGTTCCTACAATGTCACCGATGTCTATTCCGCCCAAGTTACCAGGGAAGATTACATCTTTAGTTTCTGGAGTATTCAAGCCAATAACACCTACCTTGACGCCACCTCGTTCAACGATTGTCCAAGGTGCAGCAGCGAAGCCATTCGCGTTCAAAGCATTGATTTCTGAAAGGCTCGAGTAGTTGGAAACAACCCACTTGTACTTTGAAGCGGCAATACGAGCATTGACGTTTGCCAGTGGCTTGTCGTGTTCGTGGTTACCGAAAGTAGACACGTCAACTCCCATGAAGTTAAGCGCTTCAACAGACGGCATTTCATCGAACACTGTTGATAGTGGAGGAGAAGCGCCCCAGTTGTCACCGCTAGCAAAAGTAAATGTTGCTGTATTCAGTGCGCGGTCGGCAGCGAAGTTAGCTGCAAGCACAGCAGAACCGCTGGTGTATGTGTCAAAACCAGCGGCTGTGGTCTTGGTGTAGTCAAGTGCACCGTGGAAGTCGCTGAAAGCATCGATCTGGATGTCCTTAACTTCGCTAACTTTTGCTGTGTTCACCAGAGCAACTGCGTTTGGAACTGAAGTAACAGTTAGCGCTGCAACTTCACCAAAAGCGCTGATAGTCCCTGAGTTGTGCAACGCATAGAAACCGTCGCCATTCGCAGCAAGAGCTGTGTCCTTTACATTCAGAGCTAGAGAAGAAATAGCAGGAGCATCGCCGAATGAGACAACTTTTCCTGCCTTGGTAATAGCCCAGAAGCCATCTCCTGTCGCACGCGCGACAACTCGAACATAGTGGTCTTTGGCTAATGAACCAGGGGTTGCATCACCAATAACGTTGATCTTTCCTGAGTTACCAACTAGCCACATTCCGTTACCGCTTGAGGTTGGGACCGCGCCAATGATTCTCAAGCTTGAGTTGGTGCTTGCAATTACAGGAGCATCGACTGAAGCAGAAATCTGACCAGTCTTACCGATTACGTAGTAACCAAGACGGTTGTATGAAGAAACGATCTGAACTGGAGGTTCAGTTAGAGGTGCACTCGTGACTGTCGCATCACCAAGAGCAACAATTCGCCCTGCACCAGCCAGTAACCAAGCACCGTTACCTGAAGGAGTTGGTACTGAACCGAAGTAAGCAGAAGACTTGATCTTCAGTCTTGTAAAGTTACCAGTTGTCGAGCCGATGTTGGTAGTAAAACCTTTGCTGTCCACTGCAAAGAAGCCTGCCTTTGCAGCTTCTGGGGTCACAGTCAGCGACGCAGTCGAAGCTGGACCAAAGCCCTGGTTGTTTACCGCATAAACCTTGAAGGATGCCGCTGACGCATTCACTGCTGGGACAAACGCACTTCGCTGAGACGCGGCAACTGTTGTTGTACAGGTTCCATGTCCACCATCAATTACGAACTGTGTCACAGGAGTGTTTCCATCAGAGGATGGACTTTCCCAACTGACATTAAAACCACCGGCTGCAGGCACTGCAGTGACGTTCTGTGGTGCCGTTGGAAGAGAGAATGTGACAGCTGCATTAGCTGTCCCTGGCACAACTACCAGTGCTAGCAGAAATGCTAGAGAGACGAACATAGAGTTAAGGCGAATTGAAGTTTTCATGTTTCCAAGGTTCCCCTTGAGAGATTAACAGAGAGATAACTGCAACTACTAAGTCGCTGAAATTCGTGTTTCTAAGAGCAATACTTTTGCAAACATTTAGGTAAACGCAGCCATGGAGTAGACACAATCTTGGTTGTACTTCTTCTCACTATTTGACCAGCAATTGGACTCAGGATGATCATCAAAGCCAAGAGTCTTGGCTGAACTC
>JAEMTJ010000043.1:0-377 GCA_016462375.1 Rhodoluna sp.
CACAAAGCCTTGGTCATCGGTTGCTCCGAACCAGATGCTAGGCGCACCTGCTTTAGTTCCAATGAAGTCATTCTCAGTCTGAGAAGTAATTGTTGCTAGGTAACCGGTCAAGCCTTGGTAGGTCATGCCTTTGGCAGCTAGAAGCGCATCGTGCCAAGCCAATGGTGTCTCGATGTACATGTATGTGTGACCAGTCAGTGGGTCGTATGAATTTCCAGAAACATATTTTGTAACCTCAACTCGCATCGATAACAAACTTGAACTTTCTGCATCCCCAGGAGCTGTCCATGAAAGATTGGACTGAAGACCGGCAATAATCTCTGCAGTAGTTCCGTGGAAGGAGAGCTCTGTTTGTGTATCAAATGATGGGTATCCAG
>JAEMTJ010000043.1:387-8019 GCA_016462375.1 Rhodoluna sp.
TCAACACCAAAGTTCCAGGATTAGCCAATGTAAGAGTGCCAGAACCAGCAACTATGCGAACAGTTAGTTCGGCATCAGTGAAACCGCTAAGAGCGACAGGGACTACCACAGAAGTGCCGCCAGTCACTGCTTCATTCGGAAGATCTACATCCACATTGCTTGCTGCATGAGCCGCAGAAACTCCACCTAGTGAAACTATTGCAAGAACTACACCAGCAATCAGTAACTTAACTTTGTTCATGTACTTACCTCTCATACTCTTTCCTTGTTGGATTATTGTTGACTAAAGAGTGAAGACCGCGCCATCGTTAACCCTAGCCATGAACCTCCGACTGTAATGGCAAGACTGCAGGAATTGAGTCCTAATTGGAGCCAATTTCAGCTTTAGCGGTCCAGTGCCCCTTTGGAAACACGAAAAACGAGTATTCGGGAACGGACTTGGGAAATAACCTTTTTATAAAAATAGGGCTTAATTCGACTAAATACCTTGATTCTGCGACTAACCTGCAGATATGACGAATCTAAATGTGTTTATTTTCTTTCTCATCGGGGGCCTGTCTTTTGCTTTACTGGGTTTCCGATTCGTGTCGGGAAAAACTTATGCCTTCCGTATGTTTGGCATTGGAATGTCCCTTCTGGCAGTAGCTTTTGCCACCTGGTCAGTAATTGTCCTAACCAACCCTGGAGCTGAAGATCTAAAAATGCTCACCACAATCGGAGTCATTCCGTTTGGTATAGCAAATTTGTTCTTTGTTGCAGCAGGCACATCTGACTTCACTGCATCGACTCGCCGCAACCTATTGGTTGTGGCAGCCGGTGTTATCGGCGCACTATTTGTTCTGCGAACATTTGTGACACCTTCACAACCTTCATTTAGTGAAAACGGCCTGTTCTACTTCAATGCAGATCCATTAGCCATTTTGCTTTATGTGGTTGTATTCGCAGGTGCTCTAATGCCGGCAGTGCACGTAGTAACTCTCCACATTGCATCTGTCAGAGATGCAATGTTCACACGTTTGTTCTTCAACGTTGTGACACTTTCTGGCGTAGTGCTTATTGTGAGCACTAACGATGACCTGCAAGGCTTGAACGGATATGTATTGCTCTTCGGTTTGCTCGGACTAGTGGTTACCCACATCCGTAAAACCCCTGAATTCATCACCCGCTAGTTCTATTGGGCTCAGTAGCTGATTACTTCCGGGAGCGGTTTCCGCTCCCGGTTGTAATCACTCTTTCAGTTGGAACTGCAATCTGGCTTGTAGCTTCAACCACTGATGAGATGCCAAGTCAAAATAACTACGTTATAACTGCCCTTATTACCGTCGCATTCACTGCTTTCCTTTTACGTCAACGAGTAATGGACGAGTTCAAAGATCGCTCTCACGATGATGCGAACTATCCCAATCGACCTGTTCAACGCGGAGATATCACTCACAGGCAACTAAAACCAATCGGTCTACTTGCCCTCTTAATTGAGGTCTCAGCTGTTACCTCGATTGCGGTTCTAGCCAATTCATGGCAAAGCCTTCTCGCTTACTTAGCGGTCCTTATCTTTTCTGCTCTTACTGCGTACGAATTCTTTGCTGTTGAATGGCTAAGCCGTCACTTCACTATCTATTTCCTTAGCCATCAACTTATTTTTGTTTTTTTATATATTTGGGCACTATCTGTTTTTGGTGCTAGCCACTCTCTACAAGTTGCTCTAAATGGTTTTGCCTTCATGTTGGCTATGGCGGCTCTTGAAGTCATGAGAAAGTTTGAGATCCGCAGGAATTCAGACGGCGAAATTGTCCAAGATACCTATCTAGCCGTATGGGGGCGTTCGGTTTCCGTTACTGCCCTGGCTCTCTCATTTGCCCTAGGCGGATCTCTACTAGGTGGCTTCACTTTTCCGCTCAGCCTTTTTGGACTGTTCGCTGGATTATTGATCGTTGCCGTCAATAAATCAAATAGGGCCGTCCAAGCTTCAACTATCTTGGGATTCTTCACCATTGGCTTGGTAGCATACTTCTCGTGAGTGCTATAGGGGGAAAAGCGCAGGGTCTTATAAGGCTGCGCGACGAATTTGGTTTGCCGGTACCGGCTTTCCTAGTAGTCCCCTTCTCGGACGTCATCCTAAACTTCGAAAAAACTCGTTTGGTCTTAGTCAAGGCCATCGAATCATATTTCACTACTGGCAAGGAAGCCCCCCTTACTAAAGTCATAGAGAAGGTTTTGACAGACCTTGAACTCGATCAAGAAGCATTAGGCAAAGTCAATTCAGAAATCAAACAGAACTCTTGGTCGAAGGTAAGTTTTAGAACTTCAGCAATTGTTGAAGATGGTCCAGTCGCATCCTTTGCTGGGCAGTATGAATCATTCCTCGATATTGAATACAGTGAAGAAGCTCTAATCGAACATGCGCTGGCTTGTTTTGAAAGCATGCTTTCTCTTCGAGTGCTTAGCTATGCACGCGAACGAGGAATTCGAGACTTTGATCTTGGTGGGTCCTTTATCGTTCAAGAGATGTTTTATGGAAACTCTTCAGGTGTGCTTTTTACCGAAAATGGATCAGGTGCTCTTGCTATTGCCAGCGTTGACTCCTGGCGGAACACTGTTGTTGAAGGATCAGATTCGAAAGAACATGCAGTTCCTAGAGATCAGCTTGAAAACAAATCAATTTCTAGAAACCTTCGTAAACTCTGCAAGCTCTCTTTAGAGTTAGAAGCTAAATTGGGTTACCCGCTGGATATCGAATGGGCTATCGCTAATGGTCAAGTCATGTTCCTGCAAATGCGACCGATTACAGTTCGTAACCTTTCCTATGAATTGGACTGGGACTCAAGCAACATCTCAGAAAACTACCCAGGTGTTACCCTCCCGCTGACCTATTCAGTTATCCGTGAACTCTACGCAGGTGTATACATGTCTTTCCTTCGACTTCTTGGAACACCTGAGCACCTGCTGCGTGCCGATGAAGCACAATTTAGAAACATGCTTGGCTACTTAAATGGAAATGTCTATTACCGAATCACAAATTGGTATGAGCTGCTTAAGTTCTTACCTGGTAGAGCCAACCAACAGTTCTTTGAAGCGATGCTAAATCCAGTAACTAAAAAGGGTGAAAGAGCAAAGAACCGAAAGTCTATGGATCTCAAATCCATCCTGGCAATACTCAACTTCCTCTGGTTGATAAACCGGTCTGAATCCAAGTCAAAGCAGTTCAGAGAGATGTTCGCGAAGAAAATTTCTTTCTTCAAGAGCTACCAAGTGGAGTATGTTAACGCTGCTGAATTGTTAGCAGCTTCTAAAAAAGTTAAGGCTGAACTACTTTCAGACTGGGCAATTCCAATCCTCAATGATGTGAAACTCATGGTCTTCCACGGCATGCTGAAGAAATACTTCTTCAACTCAGAAGATCAGACTGAGTATTTAGCCTTCCTGCAGGGCCTTACCGATCGGGCCAGCCTAAAGCCATTAGAGCAACTAGCTCAGGTTGGTGGAGTTATAGCTAAAGCCCTCAACGATGAACAGGTCAAGACCATCGACGATTTGCGAAAGACTTCGAGCTGGTACAAGGTAACTGCAGCCGCAGATGGCTATGTAACAGCCTTTGGATCTAGAACCCCAGGAGAACTAAAGCTTGAATCTATTCGCCTTACCGACGATCTCTCTGATGTATTAGAGATGGCGCTGAAGGCCCATGAATCAACATTTACCTCTAACGCAGGCTCCAGAAACAACACAGCAAAGCAAAAACTTGCTTGGCCAAAATCAGTGCCTTTCTACCAACGACCGCTGCTGCGCTGGGTGGCGAATAACACTCGTAAAGCAATAGATTGGCGTGAACGCTTCCGCTTTAATAGAGCGCAGACTTTTGATCTATCTAGAACTCTCTATGATGCCGTTGGCAACATCCTTACTGCGGAGGGCTTCCTAAAGACGAGCAGAGATATCTATTGGCTTACCGAACAAGAGGTAGACGAGATAGTTAACGCTCATGCCTGGAATTTAGATGCGAAACCTGTAGTTGCCCAGCGTAAGAAACTCTTTGCATCCTATGACAAAGCCAAAATGGGATTAGGTATCAAAGGTGCTGGAAGCATAGCTGGAGCACATCTGAACCCAGTGCTATCAACGGATGGCACTGATGGTTTTGCTGGTCGTGGCGTAGCACCCGGAGTGCTAACTGCTAAAGTTGTCGTCTGCACTGAATTTGATGCTTCGGTTGATGTAAGAGGAAAGATTCTTGTTGTGCACCACATCGACCCAGGTTGGACACTGTTATTTACTCAGGCAGCAGGAATTGTTGCAGAACGAGGCAATGCTTTATCCCACGCAGCTATCATCGCCCGTGAAATAGGCATTCCCGCGGTTGTTGCAGCAGTTGGTGCAACCACGATACTTAACACAGGGGATATCATCACTATTGACGGAACTTTGGGGAGCATCACACGTGAATCACATTAGGGGCATAGCAAAGCAAATTGGTTGGGCTGGACTAGTTACTATTCTGAGCCTGCTTTCGGCTTGGACTTCAATTTCATTCATACTTTCTGATAATCCAAAACCTGCCATAATCTTTTCTGTTCTAGCCTTCTTGCTAGATTCTCTCGATGGTTTTGTGGCTAGAAAACTAGGAACCTCTAGCGTCTTCGGAACATACTTTGACAGCATGGTTGATGCCATCAACTACTCGGTGCTAGCAGCACTGGTAACCGAGCAAGTACTACTGCCAGGTATTGCTGGATACCTAATCGGTTTCCTTATTCTTGTATTTGGAATACTGCGACTAGTTCTTTTCACAGTCAATGGTTTTGCAAAGGAAGATGACAAGGTTTACTACGTTGGAGTTGTTACACCACACCTCACTCTTGCAACAGCATTGATTTTCTTCCTGAGCCAGGTAGCTGAGATTCCTGCTTGGTCTATCGCAACAGTACTTGGCATTCTTGCTGTATTACAGCTATCAACTATCAAGACTCGTAAGACCGGTGTCCTGCTGTTCTGGATACCAGTTTCTATTGCCATAGCTATTGGAGCAGTTGTATGGCTGTAGTAGCAACACCAGTTCTAGAAGGTGCAATTGAGAATATTCTTGAAGAGATCCATACCACTGTCTTGGCTGAAAACAGCTTGACTCCAAGATCAGTTGAGAGCTTACGAGCGGCAGCGCAAGCTGGCGATCTAGTAATACTGAAGAACGATAACCAACTTGTTGGCTGGGGAATTCGGGAAGAGCTGAGACCAGGACTGAAGGAAGTTGGCTTGATGTTTATCAAGCCAAAATTCCGCTCTGCAGCTTCATTCATTCTCTTAGCCAGAGAGCTAGCCAATGTCTCAGATGGGCTCATTCTGGCTACCTACGATGCTGCCTTGATCAGACAAGCAGTAATTGAATTTGGCTTCAGAGAAGCATCACTTATGCAAGTCATAATCGCCTCTAGAGGGCGCTTTGTTACTAAGCGGTTGAACAGTTCAAGTCGAGCTGCGGTTGCTCAGCACACCAAGACTGCAAAGCCTCTTTTTGCTATTAGACACAGAGTGAACTCATGACTGATTTTCTAATCGCGTTAGGTATTTCTTTGATTTTCTGTGCCAGCTTCGCCGGTATTGAATTAATCAAACGCAACTTTGGAGTCTCTCCTGAAATAATGCGTCGCTTTGCCCACATGGTTTCAGGTTGCGTTGTAATCCTTGAATACATCTATCTACCTCCAATTTGGGTTGTGTTACTGATAATCGGTGGCGGAATACTTTTCTACATCTCCAGCAGGTTGAATCTGCTCACTTCGGTGAATGACGTTGAGCGCCAAACCTATGGTCAATATGTATTGAGTCTTGGTTATCTCTGCACATACATAGTCTCTGTCTCTAACCCAAGAGTTTTCATTCCAGCGATACTCATAATTACCTTCGCCGATTCACTGGCTGGTTTAGTAGGCACTTTGCTGAAATCAAAGATCAGAACCTGGGCCGGTAGCATCACTTTCTTCCTAGTAGCTCTTGGAATACTCATTGGCTATGGCGATGGACTTACCTACCCGTGGCAGGGAATGTATTTCTTTGCTCCTGCTATTGCTCTAGGACTTACGGTTCTTGAAAGAAAGACCCCTCTAGGTTTTGACAATCTGACAGTCCCGGTCGCAGCAGCTTTATTCTTACTTAACTTTTAGCTGAAGTCTTCTCATTAGTAAATCTGTACTTAGGTGAATCACTACCGCTAATACAAAAGAAGTTACCAAAATCTCTGCAGGAACTTGATAGCTAAAAATAAAAAGCAAGCCGCTGGCGATGATTCCATCTACGTTGTCGAAGATAGCTTGAACTCTAGATCCCAATCGAGATGAGGCTTCTCCACTTGCCGCAATGCCAATCCTTCGCTTTATAAAGCTATTTACAATCTCACCGAGTAAATAACTTAAAGTAATGGCGGGACCTAAAACGAAGGGGTTGGTCAAAAATACAGGTGCGACTAAATCACTTACCTGAGCTGACGAATGCAAGAGCAGAGTAACTAGAGTTGCCACCACAAGATAAAGAATCAAACTACGGAGTGACTTACTCTTACCAATCAGAGGCTCTCCCCCAAGTTTTAAGCCACCATCTAAAGGAACATCTAGTTTTTCTAACCAGCCTTTTCGCATGCAAATGATTAGACACAGTCCAGCAAAGGTAATTGGCAGCAGCAATGTGAAGGCTTGTGACAGGGTCAATAAGAACTGGCTCAGCTCTATTTGCATTAGTTACCTCCTAAGCCATGCATCAGGTGCTGCCTCGGCAGCGGTTAGATTTCCGGAGGAGTTGAAGGGAATCATGAATGGAACGATAAGAAATGACAAAATTCCAGCCAATAAGGCCCTGAACCTAAAGCGTCTGAATGCTTTCATTCCCAAAGCCTACTTAGCCGGTAGAAATTTTAGGTAAAATTTGAACCATGATGAAAATAGGTGTGATCAAAGAGCAAGCTGGAGAAACTCGAGTTTCTGCTACCCCAACTACCGTTAAGGCAATTATCGACCTTGGATATCAGGTAGTAGTTGAGTCCCAGGCGGGAAATCTGTCTACTTTTCCAGACTCTGCGTACGTACAGGCTGGAGCAACTATTGGGTCAACTCAGGAAGCCTGGTCCAGTCAGGTTGTTCTAAAGGTGGCAGCCCCTTCTGTTGAAGAAATTGCTCAGCTAAGTGATAACGCCATCATCGTTAGCCTTATGACTCCTTCTCTTCGCCCAGAGCTACTTGAATCACTCGCTACCAGAGGCATCACCGCTCTCGCCTTAGATGCAGTTCCTAGAATCTCTCGAGCACAATCAATGGATGTGCTCAGCTCAATGGCTAACATCGCTGGCTACCGATCAGTTATCGAAGCAGCACATGAGTTTGGTCGTTTCTTTACCGGGCAGGTAACTGCGGCTGGAAAAGTTCCACCAGCTAAAGTTTTGGTTGCCGGCGCTGGTGTTGCTGGTCTTGCTGCTATCGGAGCAGCATCTAGCCTTGGTGCAATTGTTAGAGCGACTGACCCAAGACCTGAGGTAGCAGATCAGGTTAAATCAATTGGTGGAACCTACCTAGCTGTTGAAGTTGCCGAGAAGATGGAATCTTCAGATGGTTACGCGAAAGCAACCAGCGCAGACTACGACAAAAGAGCTGC
>JAEMTJ010000044.1 GCA_016462375.1 Rhodoluna sp.
GTACAGATATTAGAAGTTGCTCGCTCACGTCTAATGTGTTGCTCACGTGTTTGCAGAGTCAATCTGTATGCAGGTGAGCCATCGGTGGTTACCGAGACACCGACAAGACGACCCGGCATCGATCGCTCTAGGTCTTCACGAACAGCTAGATAACCGGCGTGTGGACCACCAAAGCCCATTGGGACACCAAAGCGCTGAGTAGTTCCAACAACTACATCCGCACCCATTTCACCTGGAGGGGTGATCAGAGTAAGGGCCAGTAAATCAGCTGCTGCGATAGCAACCGCATTCTTTGAATGAGCAAAAGCAAATAACTTAGTTAGATCATGGATAGCACCTGATGCGCCAGGATACTGAGCAAAGACACCAAAGAAATCTCCAGCTAGCAATTCTGGGTTTGTTGATGCTTCCGCTAAATCAAAGTATTTAACTTGAATACCCAAAGGTTCTGCTCTGTGATCTAACAGTGCTCTTGTTTGAGGAAAAATATCTGAGGATGAGTAATACACATTTGCTTCAACTGATGATGTTCTTCTGGCTATTAGCATTGCTTCAACTGCAGCTGTGCTCTCATCGAGCATCGATGCGTTAGCAGTTTTCATGCCGGTTAGGTCGGTGACCATGGTCTGGAAGTTGATCAGCGCTTCTAAGCGACCTTGAGATATCTCAGGCTGGTATGGGGTGTATGCGGTGTACCAAGAAGGGTTCTCTAAAACGTTTCTCTTGATAACTGTTGGTGTATGGGTGTTGTAATAACCCTGACCAATTAGGGAGGTTGTAATTCTGTTCTTTGAAGCGATCTTTCTTAGTTCAGCTATGGCATCAGCTTCACTGATTGATTCTGGAAGTTTAGAGTCACCTTTGAACTTGATGGCATCGGGTAAAGCTGCATCTAGAAGTTCTTGAAGAGATTGATAGCCAAGAGCCATCAGCATATCTTTCTGGTCTGATTCGTTTGGACCAATGTGGCGATACTTGAAATCTTCGTGAGCTAGAACCATTTAGTTTTATGCCTCGCCAGTCAGAGCGTTGTATTCGGCCACGGTAAGCAGTTCTGGCAGGTTAGTAAATCTAACTTTGATTAGCCAGCCAGCACCGAAAGGATCTGAGTTGACGGTTTCAGGAGCAGAGACAACTGCAGCGTTAGCCTCAACTACTTCACCATCGAGGGGAGCGTAGAGCTCACCAACTGATTTAGTGGATTCGATCTCACCACAGATCTTCATGTATGTGGTTGAGGTTCCAGCCTTAGGCAAATCAACAAACACTACGTCACCGAGCTTTTCAGCAGCGTATGCAGTGATACCAATGGTGGCCACATCGCCTTCGATTAGCACCCACTCGTGTTCCTTGGTGTATTTCAAGTTCTCTGGATTGCTCATTTTCTTTTCCTAACTCGCTCTCTTATAAAAAGGTAGTTTGACAACTTTCATTTCAAGTCTGGTGCCACGAATATCAACACTAACTAAAGAACCCACTGCTGAATGTTCTGGTGAAACATATGCCATCGCCACTGGATAACCCAGGGTCGGGGATAGAGCTCCAGAAGTTATTTTCCCAATGCTTTCAGTAGCTTCAGCAGTTGCGTAGATGAGGTAATCAGCTCTAGCAGCTCTTTTACCTTCACCGACAAGTCCTACCAAAATCTTGGTAACCGGTTTCTCTGATATTGCTTTTAGAGCATCTTTACCAACAAAGTCTTTGTCTCTATCAAGCTTCACTGCCCTACCCAAATTGGCTTCATAGGGATTGGTTTCTAGATCGAGTTCATGGCCGTACAGAGGCATACCTGCTTCTAACCTCAAAGTATCTCTTGACGCCAATCCACAGGGTTGAGCACCGGCCTTGATGAGCGCATTGAAGACTTCAACTGCACTTTCAGCTCTGAAGAGAACTTCAAAACCCTCTTCACCGGTATAGCCAGTTCGGCACAGGTAGCTTTCAACTCCTGAAACTTTGCCATTACCAATGGAGTAGTAAGGAAGTTCTGACAAGTCTGAATCTGTGAGTGTCTGCAAAATAGCAGTCGCTTTTGGGCCTTGAATTGCTAGCAGGGCGAACTCGTCACTGCTGTCGAAGATGTCAGTAAAGCCAAACGTTGCTACACGTTCTTTGAGCGCATCTACCACTGCACTTCTATTACCAGCGTTGGCAATAATCAAAAATGAGTCGTATTCAAGACGATAGACAATCAAGTCATCGATTATGTTTCCATGCACGTCGACGATCATCGAGTACTTAGCTTTACCGTCTGGGATAGCTGAGGCGAGACCTACCAGTGCGTAATCTAAAAAGGCCGGTGAGGTGGCTCCTCGGACAAAAATTTCTGCCATATGGCTGATATCGAATAAGCCAGCAGATTCTCTAACTGCTTGGTGTTCAGCCAGGTCGCTGGTGTATCGAACCGGCATATCCCAACCACCAAAATCGGTAAAGCTAGCCCCTAGGCGGTCATGTTCGGCGTTTAATGGGGTTTGGGGCATATAGATAATTTACGCCCTTTTTAGAGCACTTTCTTACCCCACGCCGATTCGGAACAAAAGGAGTTAAAAGATGAGGGAGGCGTGCCTTCCGACACGCCTCCCTGATGTTTAGTAAAACTTTTACTTTGCTGCGTTTATCTTTTTTTGCTGGTTCCAGCCAATGAACCCAAGTACGATGCTAGGGATCAAGAAAATTGCATAGAGAATGAACATCAGTGCAGCAGCTGAATACAGAATGGCTGCTGTTAGCTGGAGTCCGGCTGATCTATTGAAGAATCCAATCAAGCCTAGAATGATTCCCACGAATAAAATGAAAATAGAAGGCGCGACTAGTAAAGTTGCGATGCCTGTTCCTATAGCTTCTGCATCAGAAGTCGAAGAAGCGTTTGCAGATGTGAAATAGCTGATTGCATAAATTGCATACGCGATGCCGAGGAGAATAGAAATTGCTGTTAGCTTGCTACGGTTTTCAAACATTTTAACGCTCCTTTAAATAGTGTGAGGGATTTCCGAAGTCACCAAATGATGGCTTAAGCAATAAAGTTATCTTAAGTTCCCATCTGGGTTTGGATATTGTCTTATCAATACATAACAAAACGATAAAGAAAGGAAAGCTACAAGGGCTAAACAGCCGGTTGTTGCTGTGTAATGCAGTGAATTCCGCCGCCTCGGTCGAAGATTGGGCGGGCATCGATAAGCCTTATTTCACGTCCTGGATAAACCTCTTGGAGGATTCCTTTAGCACTGTCGTCGTTTGGATCATCAAAAGCACAGAGCAAGACAGCATCGTTGAGGATGCAGTGGTTGATGTATGAGTAGTCGACAAAGCCATGGCTATCTTTGAGAACCTTAGGGGCGGGAACCCTTACAATCCTGCATTCCGTCTGCTCTTCAAGCCTTGAGATTACTTCATGAGTCACGGAAGTGTCAGGGTGAGAGTCATCTACTTGGTCGTGAACTAGGAGAGTCTCCTCATCTGCAAAGCAAGCAACGATATCGATGTGACCTTTAGTTCCGTAAGTCTCATAGTCTCTGGTCAGCCCACGTCTAATCCAGATGACTTTGTCTGTTCCAAGCTTCGAGTTCAGTTCTGTTTCAACTTCCAACCTTGTCCAGTCAGGGTTTCTTTCACTACCTAGTTGCACTGTTTCGGTTGCCAGCAGTAAGCCATTGCCGTTGGTATGGATTCCGCCACCCTCGTTTACCAAATCACTGTTGATGAGCTTTGCTCCAACATGGTTAGCCATGAAGGTTGCGACCTTGGCATCGTTTTCAACATCAAAGCCGGCACTTTCTGCAGAACCCCAGCCATTGAAAATCCAGTTCACCGCAGCCAGAGCTTCTCCATCAGAAACAAATGTTGCACCGAAGTCTCTGATCCAGGCGTCATCAAGAGGGCAGACAAGTAACTCGATGCTGCCCGAGAGATACTTTTTGGCTAGAACAACATCCTTTGGATCGACCAGAACTGTTACCGGTTCATACTCAGCTGCAGTGTTCGCGACCTCACTCCAGGCAAGATAAGCATCTTCGGATTGAGTGTAATCGGCGGCAGGAAAAGCTAACCAAGTTCTATCGTGTTTTGCCCATTCTGGAGGCATCAACAGATTCATTGTTGTACTCCAGCAATTCCACCATCAACACCATTACCGTCTTCAGCTCTCAGGTTTACAACTGGTTTAGTAAGCGCTTCGTATGTGTCGGGTCTGCGGGTAGCTAGAAAAGGAAAGAGATCTAGCCAGTCTCTTCTTTGGTCTAGATCTAAATCTGCAATCAAGACTTCGTCTTGGTTTCTGCTGGCTTGAACTAAAACTCGACCGTAGGGGTCAGAGATAAAAGATGTTCCATAGAAATTTAATGCACCTTCATTGCCCCAACGGTTGGGAACAACCATAAAAGTTCCATTGGCAATGCCATTACCGACTATGACCTGTTGCCAAAGCGGCGCGGTATCAAAATCTGGATGATCAGGTTCTGAACCAATGGCGGTTGGATAAACCAGAACCTCTGCATTGGCTAGTGAATATGCTCTAGCAACTTCAGGAAACCATTCATCCCAACAGGTTGGTAAGCCAAAATTTCCAACTGTGTCATCAGCAAAAGCAAACTCATAAACCGGGTAGCCATCTGGTTCATTTGGACCTTGGGCAAAGAACTTGTCTTCATAATAGCCGGCTGTTACGGGGATGTGGAGCTTCGGAGTGTATGAAACTAGTTCACCTTGAGGGTTGATAACTATGGCAACATTTAGTCCTCTACCATCGGCTAACTCAGTGTCGTGATAGAGCGAAGCATGAACATAGATGCCGAATTCTTGGGCTGCTTCAGTTGCAAATTTCAGTGTCGGGCCAGATTCTAGATCTTCAGCAATTGCTGCAGGTCTGCCAATTGGAAGTGCATCCGCCGGATATCGACTCAGGGTAAGTTCCGGTAGGCAAACAATCTCTGCTCCGTTATCAGCTGCTATTTTGATGCCGTTTCTAAGATTGGCTAGATGTGTTGCTTGGTTCTTCTCCCAGTGCATCTGGATGACCGCTACCTTGATAGGCCTTCTGGACGATTCCTTTACCCTTGCAAGCGAAGGAAGAGCTTTAGCAACCGTCACCTTCATTTACTTGTTATCCATCGAGTCAATGATCTGGGTAAGTAATTTAACGTCAGTTCTAGGATTCACAATGGCAAAGCGAGCGTTTGGTTTACCTTGGTGTGAGCTAGGGGTAACAAAACCTAGACCCTCCATAAGGATTCTTTGCGACCACGCTTCGTAATCGCTTAACTTCCAGCCCTGCTTTTCAAAGACAACTATTGAAAGTTCTGGCTCTCTAACGAGAGTTAGTTCAGGGCGTTTACGAATTACAGCTGCGATCTTCTGAGCAACAGCGTTGTTCTCGGCAATTGCATTTCTATAGGCCGCAACACCGTAGGTAGCAATTGAGAACCAAAGTGGTAAACCTCTCGCTCTTCTGGTGAGGTTGTATGCGTAATCGGAGGGGTTGAACTCACCACCATCGGTTAGGGTATCTAAATATTCACCGTGCTGGGTGTGTGCATCAGATGCTAACTTAGGGTTTCGATAAACCAGGGCACAGCAGTCAAAAGGGGTGAATAGCCATTTGTGCGGGTCAACAATAAATGAGTCCGCATACTTTGAGCCTTTGAATAGCTGCTTAACCTTTGGATCAAGGATGCCTGCTAAACCATATGCTCCATCGATGTGATACCAAACTCCAAGTTCTTTAGCAGCAAGACCAACTTCATCCAAACGGTCAACGATGCCAAAGTTAGTAGTTCCTGCGGTTGCCACGACAGCGAATAATCCTTTGCCAGCTTTCTTGGCTGCTTTTAGCACTGCTTTGCCCCGAAGTCTCCCTTCTTCATCTACTTGCGCAGGTATGACATCGATGTCCATTACCCGAGCGGCGGCTTTTAGTGAAGAGTGCGACTCTGTTGAAGCAATGATGCACCAGCGTTTTGGAATCTTCTTGCCTGCACTTTTTCGCTCTTGAATTGCAGAGTGACGAGCGGTAACAAGTGCAGAAAGGTTTCCTAAAGATCCACCTTGAACAAAGACACCACCTGAGGTTTTTGGTAAACCGACTTCTTTGGCTAACCAGGCGAGTACTTCATTCTCTGCAAATACAGCTCCCGAGCCTTCCAGCCAAGAACCACCGTAAACAGAGGTTGCTGAAACAACAAGGTCAAATAAAGTTGCTGCCTCTGTTGGCGCAGTTGGAATAAAAGAAAGATAGCCAGGGTGGTCAGTTGAAATACATGCCGGCGCTAAAACTTCTTCGAAGACTTTAAGTGCTTTTGTTCCGCCGAGCCCTTTTTCTGAAATAGTTCCGCTGGCATGAGCTTTTAGGTATTTGAGAGTTTGTGGTCCATCTAGGGGAGCGGGATCTAGTTCCATGCGCTCACGCGCATAGTTGAGGACTTGATCGCGCAGGGTTTTAGTAGCTGGCGTTGAACTGTGCATCTTTGCAGCAGAATTTGGCATTGTTAGCCTTTGCGTCGTCTCGATAGTGAAAGGGTGAAACCAATTAGGCAACTTATGAAAAGTACGATTGTGCCAATGGCTCTTTGGTCAGCGATAGCTTGGCAAGATGTCCAGTCATCTTGCTGGGCAACTGTGCAGTAGTCAGGACTAAAGAAACCGATAGCGGAAGCAAGCATGCCAACAAGCGCAACGGTGGCAATCATTGCCAAACTGTTGTTCTTGATTTCTCGCTTAGCCATTTAGGTCCTCTTTCTTGAAGTCTCAGCTAGCACAATTCCTGTAATAACTATTAAACCGCCAAATACCTCAAGGGAAGACATATCTTCCCTAAGCCAAAGCCAGGCAAATACTGTGGCAAAGATTGTCTCTGCTGTCGCGATAACGCCAACAGCTGTGGCTGAAAGGTTGCCGAGGGCAATGTAATCAAGGAGCATCGGCAGAAAAGAACCTAAAATTCCAATCCAAAGCAGGCCTGCCCAGACTGGCCAGCTGGTGCCGGCTAGATTGCCTGCCAGTTCAAAGCTCTTATTGATGTCAAAGCCAGGAGCTGGATTCACCAGATTGATGATTCCCCAAAAAATGGCTGCAACTAAGAACGAATAAAACAGGGTGGACATTGCATCGCGTTTACGTTGAGTGTGCTCGCCAGTAATGAAGTATATGGTCACGCAGATTGCAGCCCCGGTTGCCCAGAGCACACCGATTGGATCAAGCTTTGAGTTCCAGATATTGCTAACCACGCAAAGCCCCAGTAAAACTAAAACTATTCCTAACCACAGTCTTGGCAGTACTTTTTCTTTAAACATGAAAAGGCTCACAATTGGAACCAAAGCTATTGCTGTGTATTCAATCAGTAGGGCGACAGAAATCGGTAGCAAACTAACTGCATTCGAATAGGTCCACTGCATCAAACCAATGCCAAAGATGCCGTAGAAAATAAATAGTGGCATTTCCCGAACATCCATTTTGAATGCCTTGCGATTGGTTAGTAAGAGGATTACGCCTGCCAAGACGGTGGTAAAAAGTGTTCTAAACAGTACCAATTGCTCGGGGTTGATTCCTGTAGTGAGGATTACCTTTACTGAGCTGGCATTTAGGCCAAACAGCAGCGCTGCAAATGAGACTGCTGTTGCACCAACACCTGGTCTGCGTTGCGCCACTCTATTCACTAATTCAGCCTAGGCTAGTTCTATGACTGAATTTGTTTTAGCTGGTGGCTGTTTTTGGTGTTTAGACTCCTCGTTCTCGCAATTCAGGGGAATTATCGATGTTGAGTGCGGTTATTCGGGTGGCCATACCCAGAACCCAACTTATGAAGCGGTCTGTAGTGAGAAGACGGGCCATGCTGAAGTTGCCAAAGTCATCTTCGATGAAAATGTAATTTCAGCAGATTTAGTTTTGGATATTTTCTTCACAGTGCACGATCCAAGGCAACTAAATCGTCAAGGTAACGA
>JAEMTJ010000078.1 GCA_016462375.1 Rhodoluna sp.
CTACTAAGCAGAAGAGCTTTGTGATGGAGAACTTCTACCGAGCCCAGCGACTTCGTTTAGATATCTTGGTTAGTGACGGTAAACCTGAGGGTGGTCAGTGGAATTACGATGCGGATAACCGGTTGCCACCACCTAAGAACTACACCTTCCCTCCTTACCTTTATCACTCAAGAGATCAGATTGATCTAGAGGTAGCAGAAGAACTTGATTTTGAACCAACAGAGACCTGGGCAACAACTAGAGCAGGTGCTCTAAGACAGTTAGAAAACTTCGTTGAAAACCATCTTCATGGTTTTGGGCCTTATGAGGATGCTGTTATGGCTGATAACTGGGCACTGAATCACTCACTGCTGAGCCCTTATCTAAACAATGGACTATTGCATGCTGATGAAGTTGTTGCTGCAGTTGTTACAGCGTATAGAGACGGTAAGGCACCGATCCAATCTGTTGAAGCCTTTGTTAGACAGGTAATTGGTTGGCGTGAATACATTAATGGGATGTATTGGTTCTTAGGGGAGGACTATAAATTCCGTAATGGTCTAAAGGCAGATAGAAAACTACTTCCTGCCTTTACTGATTCGACTAAGTCCAAGATGAACTGTGTCAGTTCTGTAGTGAGAGACATTGAAGATAGAGCTTGGGTGCATCACATACCTCGGTTGATGATCCTGAGCAATCTAGCTCTCATTACAGGAACCAATCCTCAAGAGTTCCTTGATTGGATGAGAGAAGTATTCATTGATGCCAACGAGTGGGTAATGGTTCTAAACGTAATTGGTATGGGAGTTCATGCTGACGGTGGTCAGCTGATGACTAAACCATATGCAGCCGGTGGTGCGTACATCTCCAGGATGACTCAGTTCTGCAAGGGGTGTGTTTATGATCCAAAACTTAGAGTTGGCGATAACGCATGTCCGTTCACAACGCTGTATTGGGATTTCCTAGACAGGCACAAAGAAGAGTTTGTGAAGAACCACAGAATGAGCCAACAGGTTCATGGTCTAAAGCGTTTAAGTGATCTACCTGAACTTAGACAGCGCGCTGTAATAGTTCTAGATGGTCTAAGTCGAGGGACTATTTAGTTAGCAGTAGTTGACCGGTTGCAAAGTAGTGGTCTAGTCGTAACTGGCATCTGATCATAAAGGTCGGCAAGAATTCAATAATCTCTGCAGAGGTCATACCTAACACCGCATTGATTAGAACCACTAATCTGCTGAGAAGCAAAGCTTCGTAGTCTGATTCTGAGATCTTCGGCAATTCTTTTATTGAAGCGTAACCAGCTTTGAGGTGCTTCTCTTGTTCAGTGTTATCACGGATGTAGTAGTTGCTGATGGCTAGGTCTTGAATTGGAAGACCAATACCAGCATCATCAAAGTCGATGATGGCAAGTTTGCCACTATTCACAATTACATTTCCAGCATGCATGTCTGCGTGAATAGGAAGCAGCTTGGTTTCTGCTGAGAGTCTTGTGTGGACTTCATCTGTAATGGCTAGTGCTTTGAGAATATCTCCGTACAGTTTGTCGTTGATTTCTTTAGGCTGTTTGCTGGTAAGTAGATCTTCACTGTTCATCATGGTGCTGTTGATTAGTGGAAGCGAAGCAGGACTTTTGAAATCGAGGGTCTCTGCAAAGAGTTGTAGTTTTGCCATGTTCTGACCGAGTTCAAAGAGCTGGTCATCGGTTATTTCATCTCCAGCCTCTTCACCTTCAATCCACTTAAATAGCACCGCAGTCGTGTCTGTATTTAGAGGTGTAAAAGGGGTTCTGATCAAAATTTCGTTATTAGAGGTTCTGATTGGTTCTGGAACTAGGACAGACCTATCTTCAGCTAATGCTTCTAGCCACTGCATTTCTGCAAGGACTTCATCTGGCTTCTTACCCGAGCCTAGGTTGATGCGCAGGGCATACTCATCGCCATTGGTGCTTGTTACCTTGAAAGATGAGTTGAAACTGTGGTTTACGTTCTCAACTGAACTGGCTTCAATGCCGTATTGGCTCAGTAGTCCAGGGACTAGCTTCTGGACTTCGGCTACTTGACCTTTTTCATCAAGTTCGGTGTATTTCATGCCTTTAGCCTAGTTTCTAGGGGGTTGCGGGGGCAGGTTCTTTCAGGCTAAACTGGGGGTAGCCAAAGACCGCCGGTTTCGGTGCAGGCAAATCCAAAGATTTATCAG
>JAEMTJ010000079.1 GCA_016462375.1 Rhodoluna sp.
GTGACAAACCTCAGGATTGGTAAATTTGGCAGACTGCCAAGTGAAATGGCAACACCGCTGTCAGTTGTGTTGACAGAGATAGTTACCAACGCCTATGAGCATGGTTTGGCTAACAAGACGGGGCACGTCACTGTCAATGCAAGCCGTAAGGCCAAGAAACTATACATAACTGTGGCTGATGACGGGGTTGGTTTAGAGCCTGGAAAAATTCTCACTGGTCTGGGAACTCAAATAGTGAAGACTCTTGTTGAAGGTGAACTTAGAGGAAAGATTGAATTCAAATCAGATAAGACCGGTGGAACTTCAGTCCTGTTAGAGCTTCCGCTTATTTAGGCTGAGCGTCGTGCGCGAGCGTACTTGCGCTTTAGCGACTTGCGCTCGTCTTCACTAAGACCGCCCCAAACACCATTGTCCTGGTTCTCTTTGATGGCGTATTCAAGACAGTTAGAACTCACTTTGCAATCACGGCAAATAGCTTTAGCTTGTTCGATCTGGTCTACTGCAGGGCCTGTGTTTCCTACCGGGAAGAATAGTTCTGGGTCTTCGGTTCGGCAGCGAGCTTCTGTTAGCCATGGCAGTTCCATATATTTATGTTCCTTAGATCGATATCAGGGGAAGCGCATCACAATAAAGCTAAATCTTTGAAGATTTCTTGGTTTATTCGCGACCGCGACTCCTCAATTTTCCCACAGCAGGGGGTGGTTTGTAAATAGGCATTTAGGCTATAAACCATGGGCAAATTTACAATTCAGGCCACTCTGAGGGCATTATCGATTGCCTATTACCTGGAAGCCCTAGTCCTATACATAGCCACCGTAGCCATTATCTGGGCTATGGCTACCAGCACAACAAAAGCCCTGCTAACTGACTCAGCATTAGTGGTGCTGACCCTAGGAGCAGCCATCTGGTTGACCTTTGCAGGCAGGGCAATACTTAGGGGAAAACGCTGGGCTAGAAGTGCAGGCATCTTTTGGCAGCTAATTCAACTAGCTATAGCATTAGGAACTTTTGAAGCTAGCCTGCTCTATGGCTATGCGATAGCAATACCTTCACTAACAGTGCTATTTACCCTGTTTACCAAAGCTGTAGTCAAAGCAACATCTGAGTCTAGATAGCTAGCACCTTACGCAACATGGCAACGTGTCCAGTTGCTTTGACGTTGTATAGGGCGTGCTCAATCTTGCCCTTTTCGTCAATAACGAAGGTAGATCTAATCAAACCTTCATAGACCTTCCCATACATGCTCTTCTCACCAAAGGCACCATAGGCCTTGATGACTTGCATATCCGGGTCAGAGAGCAGATCAAACTTCAAAGCCTCAGCCTTACGGAACTTAGTCAATTTGGCAGCATTGTCAGGAGAGACACCGAGAACAACATAACCAGCCTTTTTCAGCACAGACATGTTCTCTTGGAAATCACAAGCCTGCTTAGTACACCCAGGTGTTGAAGCAGCTGGGTAAAAATACAGGATCACTTGACTACCTTTGAGGTCAGCCAGTGAAACAGCTAACTCATCTTGGTTAGTTAGTTTGAATGTGGGGGCTTTAGAGCCAACAGTTAGTTCAGTCATGTCTCTAATCTTATAAAAGCCACAGCACTGGCAACTTTGTAACGCGCCTAGATAACTGCTATTCTTAGGAATCGTTGCCTAAGGCAATGCGCTTCTAGCTCAATCGGCAGAGCAACTGACTCTTAATCAGTGGGTTCCGGGTTCGATTCCCGGGGAGCGCACGAACCCCGGTTCCTTCTCACGAGGACCGGGGTTTTTACTTTAAACCCCAACTTGAGTCAAACCAGAACTGACTACTTAGTCGCAGCAAACCCCAGTTCAAGATCAGCAATCAGATCTTTTACTGTCTCTAGTCCAATGGATAGCCTGATAAGTCCTGGTGTTACTCCAGAGGCTAACTGTTGGGCGGGATTTAGTTGAGAGTGAGTGGTGCTGGCTGGGTGGATAAGTAGTGATCTAACATCGCCGATGTTTGCTACATGCTTGAAGAGTTTTACTGACTCAACGAACCTTTCACCCATTGCTGTTCCGCCTTTTATCTCAAAGGACATTACAGCTCCACAACCCTTAGGTGCATACTTCTGTCCTGCTGCATAATCAGGTGATGAAGGTATAC
>JAEMTJ010000080.1 GCA_016462375.1 Rhodoluna sp.
CGACTAGTCCATGCGCCTGAGTACTACTCCTACGAGGGCCACACACTATAAAGGAATAAAACTATGCCAAAATTTGGCACAAACTCGTCTGCGCCTGGCGCAGCAAAGAAATCACATCGTAAAGGTGCAGCTAGCGCTGCCCCGGCTGCACGCAAGCCTAGACACACTGCAGGATCTTCAGCTCCTGGTCGCGATAAGCGCGACTTCCGTGAAGATGCTCCTCGCAGCGAACGTCCAGCTCGTGAAGTAAGAAACGACAGACCGGCTAGAGACTCACGTCCTGGTCGTGAACAACGTAACGACCGTCCAGCTAGAAGCACTGACCGTCGTCCAGACTGGGCTCCAACTGATTCAAGAGAATCTTTCGCAGGCCGTAATGCTCGTACCGGTGGCAATGCTTCTGGTGCTAGCCGTCCGGCTCGTGATGACAGAGGTCCTCGTCGTGAATGGACTCCAGAGAGACCAGCTCGTGATGACCGTGCACCTCGCAGAGAGTGGACTCCTGAGAGACCAGCTCGTGATGATCGTGCTCCTCGTCGTGATGACAGAGCACCTCGTGATGATCGTGCACCAAGACGTGAATGGACTCCTGAGAGACCTCAACGTGATGACCGTGCACCTCGTAGAGAGTGGACTCCTGAAAGACCTGCTCGTGATGATCGCGCTCCTCGTAGAGAGTGGACTGCAGAACGTCCTGCTCGTGATGACAGAGCTCCTCGTCGTGACTGGAGTGACTCACGTCCTCAACGTGATGACCGTGGTTCAAGAGATCCTCGTAGATCAGATCGTGTTGGTAGAGATGATGACCGTCAGAGAAGTTTTGATGGTGCTAGAGATAAGTCACCTAACAAGAAGGCTTTCTTTGAAGATGTTGTTCTTGAGAAGCTACAGTCAGTTGACCAGGCAGATGCAGTTATTTCAGCTGAGTGGGAAGAAATGGGATTACACCCACGCCTTCTAGAGACACTTATTCAGATGGGTGCTATTTCTCCTTTCCCAATCCAGCAGGCAACTATTCCTGCTGCTATCTCAGGTAGAGATATCTTGGGTAGAGGTAAGACTGGTTCGGGTAAGACAATTGCTTTTGCTGTTCCTCTTATTACCAAGCTTGTTGCTCAAGGCTCACAGCCACGTAAACCTAACCGTCCACGTGCTTTGATTCTTGCTCCTACTCGTGAACTAGCTGACCAGATTGATAGAACTCTTTCTCAGCTAGCTCGTTCAGTTGGTTTCTACACCACCTGTATTTACGGTGGTATGCCTCAGCGTAGACAAGAGATTGCTATGGCTCGTGGTGTTGACATTCTGGTGGCAACTCCAGGTCGTCTAGAAGATCTAATGGCTCAGAAGATTGTTGATCTTCGTGATGTTGAGACTCTAGTTATCGATGAGGCAGATCACATGTGTGATCTAGGTTTCATTGAGCCAGTGAAGAGAATCACAGGTGCTACCGGTGACTCACAGAAGATGCTGTTCTCAGCAACTTTGGATAGAGAAATCGATGCGCTAGTTAAGCAGTTCCTACCTAACCCTTATGTTTATGAAGTTCCTAACGAAACTGAAGAAACAAGTGACATCGTTCACAGAGTTATGTTTGCTGAAACTGATGTTCGTAGCGCTATCTTGCTTCGTCTAGTTCAGGGTGAGGGTAAGTCACTTATCTTTACTCGTACCAAGATGACAGCAGAGCGTCTAAGTGAGTCTCTAACCAGCGCTGGTGTTCCAGCTGCTCGTTTGCACGGAGATCTAAACCAGAACCAGAGAAACCGTAACCTTCAGCGCTTCATGTCAGGCGAAGTCCGCGTTCTAGTTGCGACAGATGTTGCTGCTCGCGGAATTCACGTTGATGATGTTGCGATTGTTGTCCAGGTTGATCCACCAGAGGAATACAAGACATACTTGCACCGTTCAGGTAGAACTGGCCGTGCGGGTAAGACTGGAACTGTAATCACTTTGGTTCCACGTTCACGCAGACGCAAGGTTGAAGACCTTCTTCGCAGAGCAGAACGTGACGCTATATATGGTGATGTTCGTTCAGACAGCCCTATCCTTGCTGAAATCGCAGGTCCTATCGCTCCAGCACCGGCTGTTAGCACTT
>JAEMTJ010000014.1:0-19818 GCA_016462375.1 Rhodoluna sp.
AGGAATACCCAGGTCCAGTCGATTAGGTCTCGATCTTGCAGGAACTCCCCTGATTTATCTTTAGGTGCTGGAGCAGTTAGTTGCTTAGCAGTTGCTAGATACCTCAAGCCTGGATACTGATGGCTGAGTCTTATTTGGTTGGCTTCATCTAGCTCAACCGGAGATACCTTGACCTGGTTACCGATCAGCATTACGTCTTTCAAATTCAACCGGTTGCACTGTTGTCTCAACTCGGTGACATCAATCAGGTTCTTTACTGACTGTGGTGCTTTACCGTATCTGTCTTCTAGTTCAGCCAGGATCTTCTCTAACTGTTCTCTAGTTCCCAGCTCACCGCTAGCAGCGGAGAGTTTGTGATAGGCCTCTAGTCTTAGTCTCTCTGAGTCCACGTATTCGATAGGGATATGGGCATCCATCGGAATCTCTAGTTTTAGTTCAGCGGGAGACTCATGCTTTATGCCTTTGAAGTCATCAACAGCTTCACCAATCATGCGCAGATATAGATCAAAACCAACACCAGCAATATGTCCCGACTGTTCACCACCGAGTAGGTTACCTGCTCCCCTAATTTCTAGATCTTTAAGTGCAACCTGCATTCCGGAGCCTAGTTCGTTATTGGCAGCGATTGTTGCAAGTCGGTCTAGTGCGAAAGGTGACAGTGGCTTATCTGGAGAGTGGAAGAAGTATGCGTAGGCACGTTCTCTAGATCTACCAACTCTTCCTCTGATTTGGTGCAGCTGAGACAAACCGAAGTTCTCTGCTCTATCGACAATCAGAGTATTAGCATTAGGGATGTCGATTCCAGCTTCAATGATCGTGGTTGATACTAGAACGTCGTATCGTCTCTCCCAGAAGTCAATTACTACCTGTTCAAGCTGTGTCTCATTCATCTGGCCATGAGCAACGGCGATTCTCGCTTCAGGAACTAGTTCTGCTAGTTGAGAAGCCACCTTGTCGATGGAATCGACTCGGTTGTGCACAAAGAACACCTGCCCTTCTCGGATTAGTTCTCGGTGAATCGCTGCTACAACCTGCCTCTCGTTATAAGGGCCTACGTAGGTCAGGATTGGGTGACGCTCTTCTGGAGGTGTTGCCAGAGTACTCATTTCCCTGATGCCAGTAATGGCCATCTCTAGGGTTCTAGGAATAGGGGTAGCCGACATTGAGAGAACATCAACATTGGTTTTAATGTCTTTGAGTTTCTCTTTGTGTTCAACACCGAAGCGTTGCTCTTCATCGATAATGATTAGCCCTAAATCTCTGAACTTCACACCTGCAGAGAGTAGTCGGTGAGTTCCAATTACGATATCGACTTCACCGGTGGCAAGAGCTGCAATTGTTTCTTTCGATTCTTTGAGCGATTGGAATCTTGATAAGGCCCTGACGTTCACTGGGAAACCAGCATATCTCTCCATAAAGGTTTCAACATGTTGACGGACCAACAGTGTGGTCGGCACAAGCACAGCAACCTGCTTGCCATCCTGAACAGCTTTGAAGGCTGCTCTGATGGCAATCTCTGTCTTACCGTAACCAACATCTCCTGCTACCAGTCGATCCATAGGAACAGGTCGTTCCATATCTCTCTTGATCTCTTCAACTGTGTTCAGTTGGTCAGGGGTTTCAACAAATGGAAAGCTATCTTCCATTTCTCTTTGCCAGGCTGTGTCAGGTAAGAAGGCATAGCCTTTGGCGTTCATGCGCAGTGAATAGAGTTTCACTAGGTCAATAGCAATCTTGCGAACAGCTTTTCTAGCATTGCCCTTGATCCTTGACCAGTCCGAGCCACCCATCTTGGATAGCACTGGCGCTTCTCCACCAACATATTTAGTTAGGAAATCTAACTGATCGGTTGGGACATAGAGCACATCGCCCTTCATTCCTCGTTTAGAAGGTGCATATTCAATTACTAAATACTCTCGGGTGTTCTTAGCACTGCCAACACCCATCTGTCTCTGCACCATCTCAACGAACCTGCCAATGCCGTGAATCTCATGCACAACGTAATCTCCTGCTTTGAGAGCAAGTGGGTCAACTGCTTGACCTCGTTTAGCAGCCAGCCTTGGCTTCTTCACTGGAACATAACCGGAACCTCTGCCAAAGAAATCACTATCGGTAATCAGAATCAGCTTTGCTTCAGTAGAAACAAAGCCTTTTCTGATCGGTGCATGAATTACCAGAACATCAGGTTCTGCTGTTGTCTTAGAAACCTCTGCTATGTCTTCTGGAATTTCCTCAACCAGCTGGTTAGCAATTTGATTTGCTGTTAGCAGCTCGGTGATACGTTGGGCAGTTCCATGAGCCGGGGCAGCAATGACAATCTGCATGCCCTGCTTGACCTGGTCGATGATGTAATCGGTTGGCTCAACGGTTAACCCTTTAAAGTTTGGGACTTCTAGTAAATGCATATTCAGTTGCTTCTCTTCATCAACTAAGAACTGTGAAATGCTTACCAACTGACGCTCACCAATGTTTACGGTGAAGTCATGCAGAGTCTTAAAGCCACCTGAAGATAGGTCAATTGGCGCTTTAGCGCCTTCTATTGCTGCATCCCAGGCAGCATGGAGAAACTCTTCATTGGTTTCGATTAGGTTGAGCGCCCTGGCCATCGACTTCTCCGGTGAGAGTAAAACGACGTAAGCATCTTCAGGTAGGTAGTCAGTTATCTGACCTAAGTTATCTACCAACGCAGGAGCTAAGGATTCCATGCCATCAACTGGAATACCTTCAGCGATCTTGGCCATCATCGTGGTGAGATTAGGAAACTCGTGTTGCATCTGGCGAGCCCGTGAAGCAACATCTGGGGTGATGATGATTTCACGAGCTGGATAGAGTGTTAGTTCTTTAGGTTTGTTATCAAGAGATCTTTGATCGGCAACACTAAACTCGCGCATCTCTTCTAGTTCATCTCCGAAGAACTCTAAGCGAACGGCATGGGCGGCTGTAGTTGGGAAAATATCTAGAATTCCACCACGAACAGCAAACTCACCACGCTTAGTGACCATGTCTACTCGCTGATATGCAATCTCAACCAGCTTCAGCGATAGTTCTGGAAGTAAATAATCTTTACCGGTTTCAAGATATAGCGGTGGGTAATCGGCAAGACCTAGAACCACTGGTTGCAATGCAGCTCTTACCGAGGCAATCACAAAGACAGGTTTAGCGGACTTGTCCTTCTGCAGTTGGTTCAGTCGGTGTAATACCTTGAGACGTTTACCAACAGTCTCAGCAGAAGGGGAGAGTCTTTCGTGCGGCAAAGTTTCCCAAGACACGAACTCTAAAACTTCAGCCTCTGGCTCAACGGCTCTTAGAAAATCTGCCAGGTCTTCAGCTTCACGACCAGAACTGACCACAACCAAAACTTGGTTAGAGAGCTTCTTCTGCGCTCTTATTCCCTGCAGTGAAGCCAAGATCCATGGTTGCGCTCCAGCAGGAGACACTATCTCTAAATGCTTCTCGTTTAGGTGTTTATTTATAGCTGCAAAGGAATATGCATCAGAAACGCGTGCGACAAGGCGCGAGCACCCCTCAGATTCCCTGTTCGCATCCATGGGTTAAGTCTAAGTGTCTATGGTGAGTGATAGACCTGCTGGGCTTCAGTTAGGCCCTTCGTGATGATTGCTTCAACTACATCGGCAGCAAGCTCTAAAGTTACCGGAAGCTCTTGTCTTTCAGTTGAGTTGAAGTCTTTTAGGACGTAGTCAGCCGAATCCATTTGTCCTGGTGGACGACCGATACCAACTCTGACTCTGATGTAGTCATTGCCGATAGCACTGATGATATCTCTAAGTCCGTTGTGACCACCGTGACCGCCGGAGAACTTAATCTTGATAGTTTCTGGGTCGATGTCTAATTCATCGTGAATCACGATTAGCTGATCTGGTGTTAGGTCATAAAACTTCAGCAGGTTTGCTGTTGGGCCGCCAGAGGTATTCATGTATCCGAGCGATTTGGCCAGGATAAGTTTTGGAGCGTCAAAGCCCTGTCCTAGTTTGCCTTCGGCTACAAGGGCATGTGCTTTATGTGTTTTAAAAGTTGCGTTTGTTCTTTTAGCTAGAACGTCTAAGACCATCTGACCGACGTTGTGCCGATTGTGAGAATAGTCGGGCCCGGGGTTACCGAGCCCGACTATTAGATAAGTCTTGTTAGGGATAATTACTCAGCCTTAGGTGATTCTTCAGCAACTACCGGTGCAACAGCAGCTTCTTCAGCTGCGCCAGCGCCAGTTGCGATAACAGTTGCGATTAGCACGTGGTTGTCAAGGTCTAGCTTGGCTCCTGCTGGAAGCTTGATGTCTCCTGCAGTTACGTGGAAACCAATACCTTCTTTGTTGAAGATAACTTCAACGAATTCAGGGATGGTTGTTGCGTCAACTTCTAGCTTTAGAGTCTTGTGCTCAAGGTCGATAACAGTTCCAGATTGTGATTCACCAACAACGTGAACTGGAACTTCAACGTGAACTCTTTCACCCTTGATGATTTCAACAAGGTCAACGTGCTCGATTACCTGAGTCACAACATCCTTGGTTGCGCTCTTAACCAAGACTGTCTCAGTCTTGCCATCTAGCTCTAGCTCGATGATGGCGTTCTTGTGGCGAAGCACAAGTGCGATTTCGTGGGCTGGAAGTGTGATGTGTCTAGGGTCTGAACCGTGGCCGTAAATTACAGCTGGAGTTTTACCAATTGCGCGCTCTTTACGAGCTGCGCCTTTACCGAACTTAGTTCTAAGTTCGCCTTTTAGCTTGTTTGCTGCCATGAGTTTTTTCCTTTATCTTTGGTGTTCAACTCAAGCGTTTTACGCGAGGAACCTTGACCATAAGATCTTGACCCCGTCGATTACGGTTACGATTTGTAACCCTCGCCGTTGTTTCTAGGTAAGTCTAGTTGGCGCTTCGGCTCATGGCAACCCGGCGAACTGCATACCTGACCAGTACGGCTATGACTAGGATTACCGTGCTGACCTGAGCGGCAGGACCAGGCACGTTGGTTAGTAGTAACACACAGAGCAGCAAGCCTAGGACAGCAAAGATGCGGGGTTGTCTTCGTTGTTCTTTGGGTTGCTTAATTGCGGAAATGTGTCCGATTGCGTAATACAGCAGCACTGAGAAGCTGGAAAAAGCAATCACCCACTGGGTGTATTGAGATGTCTCAATCAGGGTGATTGCCCCTAGAGCAATGAGTACTTCAGCAAGCCAAGGTGATCCGAAGCGATTTCTTTTAGCAAATACTGCAGGCAATTCTTTATCTTCAGCCATGGTGGCGGCTGTTCTAGAAACTCCTGCAAGCAGGGCAAGGATGGAGCCAAGGCTGGCACCCACAACAACTAAATCGATAAGCGAAGCCGGGAACCAAGGAGCAGTGATACTTACCATCGCTTCAAATACTGCCGAAGGAACTGCTTCATTGCTGGGTTGCAAGATCCCGATAAAGACAACGGTAATCAAAAGATAAATCACTAAGACAGCGCTTAGAGAAATCGCAATGGCTTTAGGGATGTTCTTCTTTGGATCTTTCACTTCATCGCCCAGAGTTGCCACTCTGGCATATCCTGCAAAGGCAAAGAAAATTATCGAAGCCGCTGAAAGAGTTGAGAGGTCTCCTGTTGGTAATAACATGTCGTTACTAAAACTTCTTCCCGATAAGCCATGGTTTAGACCCGTAACAATTGTGAAGACGATAAAACTTATTGTGATTATTGCTAACCCTGCAGCCATCTGAGCAGTTCTGTTAATGCCTAAAAGATTCAGTGCAGTCATTAAGAGAATTGCTGCTACTGCTGCTGGCCAACCCGGATAGCCAGGAAGCAGATATGTTTCGATAATTATGGCAATAGCTGCAATGGATGCAATCTTGCCAAAGACAAATGAGAATCCTGCGATGAAACTGAATTCTTTAGGCAGATAGACTCTGGCGTAACTATAGACACCACCTGGTCGAGAGACATTGCTGGCAAGTTGATAAACGGAAGCGGCATTAAGGGAAGCAACTAACGCAGCAAGTGCTAAAGCGATAAAGATATGTGAATGAGCTTTATCCCAGGCAGTTGACCAAACGAAGAAGACGCCTGCTCCGAGCATTGATGCCAGACCAATGGCAACAGCACCAAAAAGGGATAGCTGTTGTTTTGGTTTAGACGTGGCCATCAAACAGGCTGGTCACACTGTCATCATTGAATACCGATGAGATGGCTCTAGCAATAAGCGGTGCAATCGAAAGCACTGTTAGTTTCTCGAAATACTTGGAAGCATCGATTGGCAGAGTGTTAGTGACAATCACGTTGTCAACATCGGGGCCTGAGAGTCTCTCAACCGCAGGGTCACTGAAGACCGCGTGGGTCGCGGCCACGATGATTCTGCCTGCGCCATTATCTCTGAGTGCCTTAGCAGCAGCAACGATTGTTCCAGCGGTATCAATCATGTCGTCGACCAAAATACAGACTCGACCTTCAACATCTCCAACAAGCTCATTTACCTGAACCTGGTTTGGTTTGTTTGGGTCACGACGCTTGTGAATAATCGCTAGTGGTGCGCCTAGTCGATCTGCCCAAATATCTGCAACACGAACCCGACCGGAGTCAGGAGAGACCACGGTGAGGTTTTCTGAACCAAAGGTTTGCTTCACATAGTCAGCTAGCAGAGGCAACGCCCAGAGGTGATCTACCGGTCCATCAAAGAAACCCTGAATCTGCGGTGAGTGCAAATCGACTGACATCAAACGGTCTGCACCGGCTGCCTTGTATAGGTCTGCAACCAATCTTGCCGAGATAGGTTCACGTCCCTTGTGCTTTTTGTCTTGTCTGGCATAAGGGAAGAAGGGTGAAACAACTGTTATTCGCTTAGCGCTAGCGCGCTTAAGGGCATCAATCATGATTAGCTGTTCCATCAACTGATCGTTGATTGGGGCTGAGTGAGATTGGAGAACGAAAGCATCAACACCGCGAACACTTTCTTCAAAGCGAACAAAGATCTCGCCATTGGCAAAGTCATAAGAGGTAGTCGGAACGATCTCAATGTTGAGTAAAGTGGCAACCTCTTGAGCTAACCCAGGATGTGCTCTTCCGCTAGCTAATACCAAACGCTTCTGTCCGGTTGACTTGATCTGCACTTCGGTCTCCTGTTTTCTTATTCTTTGGCTTTGGCGGCTGCTTTGGCGGCTGCTGTATTACTTCGATTAGCTAAAACCCAGTCGGCTAGATTACGTTGCGGAGCAACGCTCATAGCCAAATCGCCTGGGTCTACATCTTTACGAACAACTGTGCCGCCTGCAGTGTATGCACCATCACCTATCGTAATTGGAGAAACGAAGACATTGTGCGCACCTGTTCTAACGTGCGAGCCAACGATGCTGTGGTGCTTTTCGACACCATCGTAGTTAGCAAAGATTGTGCCTGCTCCGATGTTGCTGTGCTCACCGATGGTGGCATCACCAACATAGGACAGGTGAGGAACCTTAGAACCTGCACCGATGCGAGCGTTCTTAGTCTCAACGAAGGTACCGATTTTGCCACCAGCTCCTAGGTTAGTTCCTGGTCTGATGTAAGAGTATGGGCCGACGCTGGCTCCAGCTTCAATAACCGATCCAGCGATGTGAGCCTTGATGATTGTTACATCTTCACCAACTTGGGTGTCTTCCATTGAAACTTCAGGACCAACAGTTGAGCCCCTACCAATGCTTGAAATTCCCTTTAGGTGAGTGCCAGGCAGCAAGGTCACATCTTCACCAAGGGTGACGGTGATGTCAATGAAAGTAGTTTGTGGGTCAGCGATGGTAACTCCTGAGAGCATCCAACCTTCGCAGATTCTTCTGTTGAGCTCAGCGCTAACTTGCTGTAGCTGCACTCGGTCATTAACGCCGGCAACAAGCCAGTTATCAGAAACCTGAAGTGCTTGCACTGCTTTACCTGATTTGAGAATTTCGGTTGCAGCATCGGTCAGATACTTTTCACCAACAGCACTATGAAGGCCAATATTTGCAAGAGCACTCTTGAGCGCATCAAAATCAAAGACATAGACGCCCGCGTTAACTTCAGTAATCTCAAGTTCATCATCGGTAGCATCACGGTGCTCAACGATTGAACTAAAAGCGCCAGCGTCATCTCTGATAATTCGGCCATAACCTGCTGGGTCATCAAAAACTGCAGTCAGCAATGTTGCTCCAGCACCACTGGAGAGGTGCACATCAAGCATCGCTTCGATGGTTTGCACATCCAGTAATGGAACATCTCCAGAGGTGACTACCACTGCTCCGGAGAAACCTTCTGGCAGCACATTCAGAGCACATTCAACAGCTCGACCGGTGCCCGGGGTTTCATCTTGGTGGGCTATGTGAGTAGTTGGGTAGAAGGCATTGACATAGGCCTCAAGTTTGTCTTTTTCATGTCTAATTACTGGAATGACATAAGAGGCCCCAAGCGAGGTTGCAGTAGCCAGGGCATGACCGAGCATGGGTAAACCAGCGATCTCATGCATCACCTTAGGTGTTGCTGATTTCATCCTGGTGCCATTGCCAGCTGCCAATACGACAACGGCTAAGTGCGCTTCAGTCATTGAACCTCCATTGTCTTGCGCTGCTCCCCCAGGATTCGAACCTGGACCGAACACCTCCAAAGGGTGCCGTGCTGCCGTTACACTAGGGAGCATTGTGTTAGGCCAGAGGGCTTTAGCACCCTCTAAGTCTGCCAGATGTTGAGCCTTTAGAGATCTAGATTTGCTCCATGTGCGGGAGATCGGGCTGTCAGAGCAAATATTCCTTGAGCATCTAGACTCTTGGCAATACTCTCCGCCTCTTCTCTTGTTGAACATAGCGCTGCAATAGAGGGCCCAGAACCTGAAACTATTGCCCTCAGGGCACCCAGTTCTTCGATTGATATCTTCAGGATTTGCAACTGAGGTATCAGCGCGATAGCAGCTGATTCAAGGTCGTTGTGCAGTAGCTCTGCCAGTTCTGCACAGTTTGCTATGCCCTCGCTAACACTAACCAAATCGCTAAAAGTTGAAGGGGTGCCAAGCTCATCAAATTTGGCATAGACCGAGGGTGTTGAAAGTCCCTCTTGGCTAATAGCAATAACCCAGTGTGTTTCAAAAGAGAAGGCCGGCAAAGTTTGCAGTTGATCACCTTTACCTGTGCCGATGGCTAGTTCTCCCAAGAGGCTAAATGCGATATCTGAACCAAGTTCCGAGGCAACCTGAAGGAGTTCAGCTTGCGAAAGTTTTGTAGTTCCAAGATTTTGTTGAGCATACTCATTGAAGGCAACCAGCATGGCTGCCGCATCAGCTGAGCCGCCAGCCATCCCTCCAGCAACAGGGATACGTTTGAGGATGTCGATTTGAATATCAGGCGTTCTAAGGCCAAGTTTCTTTGACAGCATATTTGCCACCTTGGCAACCAGGTTTGATTCATCGGTTGGCACGGCACCGATGTGCCTCAGCGGTAAGTTTTCTCCGCTAACAAAGATAGTGATGCCTGTGCCGGGAAGTCCAGCGCTGATGCTTACCTCTTCACGAATATCTAGTGCGAGGAATAACGAGTTCACATTGTGGAAACCGGTAGCCTCCAGCTTTCCAACTTCAAAGATTAGATTGACCTTGGCTGGTGCTGAAGCAGTTATGGTCTTCATCTACTCACCTGCTGATTCACTTTCAAAACTAAGTCATTCCAATACTTGATTCTTGCCTTTTTATTTTCATAGTCTTCTATGAATTCATGTTCAATCAAAATTTCACAACCTGAATCATGTGTTCTAAAACTGATTGTTGCTCTGGTCTCATCACTAAAGGAAAGCGTTAGCTTTTCATTTGGCACTTGCTTGAGAAATCTCCTAAAAGTTTCTCCATAGCTAGATTCTGTTTTGAAGATGCTAAAGCAAAGAGGAACTGTGGTTGGGATTGTAAGTGCTAAACGTAATACTGACTCTTGAGCGGAATTGGTCTTAGGAGCTTCTCGCCACTGCAGGTAGCTGAGAGCAATTGAGTTAGCCCACCACTTCTGCACTCTGTAGTTGTTTTGCAGCCAGAGTGAAATGTCTTTTTGCTTTGACTCTCTGGAATCACTGTTGAAAATCAGTTCAAGCCACTGTTCGCGAAGCTTGCCGGTATTGGCTAGCAGTTGATCTGCACTGATGTCTGGGTTCGCTGCCGTCATTGGAATCGACATCGCTCTTCTGCCACGCTTTTTTGTTTCAGTTTTCTGAGCACTTGGCTGACCTTCAAATACTGGGAGGTCATCGAAGATTCCTGTCTCCTTTTTCTTTTTTCTAAAAAGCATCTGAACCCTGCTTAGCTATTGAGACAAAGTCATTGATGTTTAGAGCTTCGCCACGTTTAGATGGATCAATTCCAGCTGAAATGAGATATTGCTCTGCCAGAGCGGGGGAACCTGCCCAGTTAGCCAAAGCTTGTCTAAGAGTCTTTCGTCTTTGTGAGAAGGCTCCATCAATAACAGCAAAAGTTTTGAGCCGCAACGATTCATCGCCCAACGGGGTAATTCGCTTTGTGAAATAGACCAAAGCAGAATCAACATTAGGCATCGGCCAGAAGATACTTCTGCCGACATTGCCAGCCAAATTGGAATCTGCATACCAAGCCAGCTTTGCGCTTGGCACTCCATAGACCTTAGAACCAGGGGTAGCAGCGAGCCGGTGCGCTACCTCTGCCTGGACAAGCACTAAGCCCGATTGTATTGAAGGGAATGTTTCTAAGAAATGTAAGAGCACTGGAACAGAAATGTTGTATGGGAGGTTGGCTACCAATGCATCAGGGGCAAGAGGCAAATCGGTTACCTTCATTGCATCAGCAGTTACTAATCTGAAGTCCTTGCCCTTGGCCCGTTTAGCCACTGTTGCTTCGATTGCTTGCGCCATCTTCTGATCGATCTCAACAGCGATTACTGTCTTGGCTTGTTCAAGGAGTCCAAGAGTTAGTGAACCTAGACCTGGGCCAATCTCAACGATGACCTCAGTGCCTTTAAGTTTTGCCGCTGCAACAATTCTTCTAATCGTGTTGGGGTCAGTTACGAAGTTTTGGCCTAGTTTCTTAGTTGGTGCAACTCCTAGCTCTGCAGCTAGGGCCCTAACCTCAGATCCACCTAGTAACTCAACCATTTAGACCCTCAGCCCAAGAGCCATAAACACTCTCGGTATTTATGGTTAGTTGCTTGGCCAAGTCATTAACTTCCACTTCTAGAACTTCAGCAATCCTTCTAACGGTTAGACCCATTAGGTATGGCGAATTAGGTCTGCCTCTAAAAGGTTCTGGAGTCAAAAATGGCGCATCGGTCTCAACAAGGATTAATTCTCTTGGCAGCACTAAAAGAGCGTCCCGCAGGTACTGGTTCTTCTTGAAAGTAACAGTTCCAGAGAATGATGCATACCAACTATTCGCGGTTAAGATTTCTGCTAGTTCTGTGTCGCCACTGAAACAGTGGAAAACTGTTTTCTCAGGAGCTCCGACCCTTAAAAGCGTTTCCACAACATCTTTGTGTGCGTCACGATCATGAATCTGCAAGGCGATGTTGTTCTCTTTAGCAATTTCAATGTGTAATTCGAAACTATGTTGTTGCAGGAACAGTTTTTCTGGTCCTGTTCTAAAGTAATCAAGTCCAGTTTCACCGACAGCGCGAACTCTAGGTTCTTTAGCAAGCTTTGCTATCTCAGCAATGGCGGCATCTAGTTCTTGCAGAGTTTCGTATTCAGCTGCGACGTTGGGATGAAGTGCAACAGCTGCAAGCAGCCTCGGTTCGATGGCTGCAATTCTTGCTGACCAAGCAGATGTTTCAACAGAGCCACCAACCTGGACTGCTCCTAGAATTCCGGCTTGATTGGAAAGCTCTAGGTGCTCACGATAATCCATTGGATTTTCACCATCAGCTATTTCTAGGTGGGTGTGGTTATCGTAGACACCGACTTCTAGAGCTTCAGGAACTCCTGGGTAACTTAGATCTCTTGATCCACCGTCTTCTGACTTATGATTGCGAACTCTGATGTAGTTTTCGCTTGGAAGATCAGGCTGAGCGTTGCTCATTTTTTACTGAGCGCTTTCAGTTTCAATTCTTGGAAAGAGCACAGCCAGCTCACCGATATTGGTGCCTTCAACCAATTGGTCCCAATTAGCCGATTCAGTTAATCTCTGGTCGGCTAGGTCACCCAGTTTGCCTTCAGTGAGCGCTGCCCACAGCTTGCCTGTTGCTTTAGGAATAACAGGGTTCAGCAGCACTGAGAGCACCCTGAGGCCTTCAGAGGCCACGTAGAGCACTGTCGCCAGTCTTTCCCGATTGGCTTCATCTTTGGCCAGCACCCAAGGCTCTTGAACAGTAATAAAGTTATTCAGTTCATCTACCAAAGTCCAGGTAGCAGCAATGGCTTCATGAATGGCAACCTCATCAATTGCTCTGTCAGCATTTACTACTGCAGTCCTTGCAACTTCTATTACTTGGTTATCTGCATCGCTGTATTGACCGGGTGCTTGCAGCACACCGTCGAAGTATCTTCTAACCATTGCAAGTGTTCTTGAAGCAAGGTTTCCAAAACCATTGGCTAATTCTGAATGGTATCTAGCAGATAGGTCTTCCCAACTAAATGATCCGTCTTGACCAAAAGCAATTGCTTTCATGAAGTAGTACCTGAAAGCATCAGAGCCAAAGATGTCGGTGATCTGATTAGGTGCAATGCCGGTGAGCTTAGATTTAGACATCTTCTCGCCACCGACTAGTAACCAACCGTGACCAAAGATCTGCTGAGGTGGTTTAATATCGGCTGCCATTAACATGGCTGGCCAAATCACAGCATGGAATCGAAGGATGTCTTTACCAACAATCTGAACTGTTGCCGGCCAACGCTTATTGAACTCGGCATCATCCTGGCCGTAACCAATGGCGGTGATGTAATTTAGCAGTGCATCAAACCAGACATAGGTAATGTGTGAATCATCCCAGGGGATATCGATTCCCCAGTCGAATTTTTCTTTAGATCTGGAAATAGAGAGATCGTCTAAACCTCGTTTTACAAAAGCAACAACTTCATTTCTTGCTGATTCAGGTTGGATGAAGTTTGGGTTCTCTGCAAAGAAGTTCAATAGCGGTTCTTCGAATTGACTGAGCTTAAAGAAATAGTTGTTCTCTTCTAGCTGCTCAACTGGCTTGGAGTGAATGGCACAAACATCTTGACCTTCGAACTCTCCAGTGCCATCAACAAGATCAGCCTTGTTTTTGTATTCTTCACAACCAACGCAGTAGGCACCTTTGAATGAGCCTTGGTAAATAAAGCCAGCGTCATAAAGTTTCTGCATAAACTTCTGCACGTTTGCTTCGTGTCTTGGTTCAGTTGTTCTAATGAAGTCTTGGTTATCGATGTCAATGGTTTCCAGTAGTGGTAGCCAAGCATCGTGAACTAACTTGTCAGTCCATTCTTGAGCAGAGGTTTTATTAGCTGCTGCTGTTCTAAGGACCTTTTCACCGTGTTCATCAGTTCCGGTTAGTAGGAAGCTGTCTTCACCTCTTTGACGATGCCATCTGGCTAGAACATCTGCAGCCACCTCGGTATAGGCATGCCCAATGTGCGGCGCATCATTCACATAGAAGATGGGTGTCGTCACATAAAACGACTGACCTGGAAGGTTGGTTGACATCTTTACAATCTTAACGCTTAGGGTTTCAATCCTTGGTTCTGTTATCAAGCACCGCTTGATAGAGCTCACTCTTGCTCACTGAATGCTTGGCGGCAACTACTGCTACCGATTGTTTCAGTGATAGCCCTGAAGACCTCAGTTGCTCGACTTCGGCAAGTAGATCTGGGCTATGCACATCGGGGATAATCACTTCGGTTGCTCCTGAGATCACTAGAACTATCTCTCCCCTGGGTTCTTCTTCTGCCCAAATAGCAAGTTCTGAAAGAGTTCCTCGAACTGTTTGTTCGAACTTCTTGGTTAGCTCTCTAGAAACACTTGCACGTCGCTCCCCTAAAACGCTCTGCGCATCTTTAAGGCTTTGTGAGATTCGGTGTGGAGATTCGAAAAAGATGAGCGTTCGTGGGTCTGTGAGTAGCTCTTGGAAGAGCTTCTTTCGTTCTCCCGCTTTTCTGGGAAGAAAGCCCTCGAAACTAAATCTGTCGGTTGGCAGTCCTGAAACTGCTAATGCAGCTAAGACTGCAGAAGGGCCAGGAATAACTGTTACTTCGATGCCAGCTTCGATCGCCGCTCTGACTAAAACAAAGCCAGGATCTGAAACTGTTGGCATGCCAGCGTCACTAACCACCAAAACATCTTCGGTAAGAGCAATCTCTAGGATCTGAGCTACCCGCTCTGCCTCGTTGTGCTCATGCAAGCTGAATAACTTTGCATCTAAGGTGACCTTTAGCCCTCTAGCGAGCTTCAGCAGAGTCCTAGTGTCTTCTGCTGCTATGTATTTGACCGTTCCCAGATGTTCGATGAGTCGAGCTGAGGCATCTGAGAGATTGCCGATAGGTGTTGCCGCCAAAATGAGCATGCTCTATTCTCGCAAACTAACATAGAAGAAGTGCTAACACTTTTCCTAGGGCTCACAGCAAACCCAGCTAGAACAGCCTTGTTCAACCGCTGGGCACCAATCCTCGTGTTGGTATTAGCCGCTGTGCTCAGGATCTATGACCTCTCCTACCCAAATACCCTAGTCTTCGACGAAACCTACTACGTCAAAGATGCATACTCCCTACTTCACAATGGCCACGAATCGACTTGGGGAACAGGTGCCGATGCTTCATTCGCCAATGGCAACCCAACTGGGCTAAGCGATTCCCCTTCTTTTGTTGTCCACCCACCACTGGGTAAATGGCTCATCGGTGTTGGAATGTTAATCTTTGGTGCCGGTAATCCTTTTGGCTGGCGAATCATGGTAGCCCTTGCCGGTGTCGGTGCAGTTTGCTTGACCATGGCTTGCGCCAAGTTGATATTCAAATCAACTATCTGGGCAGTGCTTGCTGGTTTGCTGTTTGCAATTGACGGTGTTGGCATAGTTCTTTCTAGAACCGCACTGCTGGATCAAATTTTGGGTTTCTTTGTAATCTTGGGTTACTACTTCTTCTTAAGAGATAGACAGACCTTTCGCATAAACTCTTGGCGACGGCCCTGGTTACTAGCAATGGCTTTAGCTCTTGGTTTTGCCACAGCCGTGAAGTGGTCAGGTTTGTATTTTGTCGCAGCACTGCTTGCATACATCATCATCAGTGAATCAAATCTAAACTTTAAAATTTACCGAAAAATAGAAAAACAAGTCGGCGATAAGTTACTGAAGCGCCTGTGGATTCTTCCATCCATTACTCAAGCACTTAGATCTTTTGTTTTAGTAATTGTGCCTGCCAGTGCTGCCTATCTAGTTAGCTGGTCGGGTTGGTTATTTACCAAAGGTGGTTGGGATAGAAACTGGGCTGATGAGCCTGGCAATGCGCTTGCCGGTTGGCTCTCCTGGATACCTAATTCTTTGCAATCACTCTGGCACTACCACGTTGAAATATATTCATTTCATATCAACCTGCATGCATCTCACCCATATGCTTCAAACGCATTCACCTGGCCATTCATGCTTAGACCAACATCGTTTTTCTGGGATGACAAAGCTGACGGAAAAGTAGTTTCTGCAATAACTGCACTTGGTAATCCGATTATCTGGTGGGCTGGCGTTTTAGCAGTTGGAGTTCTCTTATCTGCTTGGTTTAGAACCAGAGACAAGACCACGAGCATTATCTGCATCGGCCTAATCGCAGGCTATCTGCCTTGGCTATTGCTGACCAATAGAACAGTCTTTGAGTTCTATGTAGTTGCCTTTGAACCTTGGTTAATCCTGTTGCTCGTTGCTGGTCTTCGATCTTGGTTTAGGAATACCGAGAATCAGAATCGAACCGCTTACCTAATTGCTGGTTTTACGCTTCTAGCCATAGCCAGTTCAGCATTTTTCTATCCAATCTGGACTGGAGAATGGCTTGGCTACGATTTCTGGCGCTGGCGAATGTGGCTGCCTTCTTGGATTTAACCCAAATCGGGCTGTCTTTAGCCTCGGTTAGGCTTAAGCCAAATGCGCACCTACATCGAACTGTTTAGAGTCCAAGGCGTCTCCGCCGTGCTCTGGTCGCAACTGTTAGCCAGATTCGCTTTTGGTATGCAGACTCTAACTTTTGCTATTCTTCTGCAAAACAAATTCGACAACTACACAGTCGCGGGTCTTGCCATCGGCGCGGCAACTTTAGGCAGTGCTGTCTCATCGCCGATTCTCAGCCGCTGGATGGCTGTGGTCGGTATTAGACCGGTCATCATTGCCACCAGCGTGATAGCTTCTGCCTGTTATCTCTTTATTGGGTTCGCTCCGCTAACCGAAGCTTTAGCGATTGGCATTTCTCTAGCACTGGGTCTTGCCACACCGCCAATCCAACCAGCAGCTCGAACTGTCTATCCGACTCTTGTGACAGGTGACGCCCAAAGAAATACTTTGTATTCAGTTGACGCCATCCTGCAAGAAATTATATGGATTCTAGGTCCAGTACTTGCAACTGTTCTTATTGCGACCACCAACGCTCTAGTCCCAATTGTTGTGATGGCAATAGTTCAATTAGTCGGTGGTTTCTGGTTTGGTTTTCTGCCAATGGTCCATGAAGCGCCAATACCAAGAGCTACCAAACGCATGGGATCTGTGCTTCGATCGAAACTGGTCAGATACCTAATTATCATCAATTTACTTTTCGTAGGCTCATTCTCTGCTCTTGAGATCGGAGCTGTTGCTGCAGTCGGTCAAGCCCAAGCTGGTTTTGTAATCGCAATGCTTTCCATCGGTTCAGTCATCGGTGGTCTAGCATTTGGTCATCGCGCACGTTCACCCATGGCGCTATCCAAACAACTGGCAATCGTGCTCTTGGGCGACCTGTTGATTTTCTTTAACGCAACTGATCCAATCTGGCTTGGAATCTGTTTGTTTATTTCCGGTATTGGTGTTGCTACTGCATTTGCAACCATTGGTTCGATAATCGGCAAAGCCGTCAAACTGGAAGAAACGACTGAGGTCTATGGCTGGATTGGCAGTGCGCAAAACATCGGTTACGGTGCTGGCGCTGCAATAGCCGGCATCGTCATTGACAAAATTAACAGCACGGCATCTTTTGGATTTGCAGCCGGTTTAGATCTATTAGCTCTGCTGGCAGCAATTGCGGCTATATCAATAACACCTAGTTTCTTATCAAGTAAAAACGAAAGGAAAGAAAAATAGTGAATACCTATGTTGTTACCTACGGCTACGCGGCCGACCCAATTGAACTGAACCAGGTCAGACCCACCCACCGCGAATGGTTGGCCGCACTTTTGACTGAAGGCACCCTGCTGGCTAGCGGGCCAATGGTTGATAGGCCATCTGCACTACTTATTTTTAAAGCAGAGTCCATTGAAGAACTAAACGCACTCTTGGACAGTGACCCGTTTGAACTAGCTGGCATGATTGGCGAACGAACCATAGAAGCCTGGGACCCTGTGCTTGGACCGTTCAATTGAAAATACTTATTTCAGGTGCCAGCGGTCTTATCGGAACAGAATTACAGGCACAACTAAAAGCAACTGGCCACACACCGGTGGTTCTTGTGCGCAGAGCAGCCACGTCACCCAATGAGGTGCAATGGGACCCGCTAACAGGCAAATTGGATCCAGCAGCACTTGAATCTATCGATGCCATTGTGAATCTTGCTGGCGCGACTACTGGAAAACTTCCGTGGACCAAGCAATACAAGAAAGAGATAATCCAGTCAAGAATTGATTCCACTAAAACAATTATTCAGGCCCTAAAAAATTGCAACAATATGCCAAAAGTTCTAATCTCAGGTTCTGCAGCAGGTTTCTATGGCGATACCGGTGATGCGCTGCTTTCAGAAACCTCACCTAGGGGTGAAGGATTTCTTGCGGAGCTGGCGAACGCTTGGGAACGAGAAGCCATGAAAGCCCCATCAGGAGTGCGCGTAGTTCAAATTAGAACGACCATGGTGCTTTCCAGAACCAAAGGCGCAATGGGTCGGCTACTGCCTATTCTGCGATCTGGAGTTGGCGGAAAACTAGGTAACGGTAAACAGTGGTGGGCTTGGATCTCGCTGACCGACCAAGCAAGAGCAATCATTCACCTGATCAACACACCAACCGCCAGTGGCCCATACAATCTCACTGCACCGGAGCCTGCCACCTGCAAGCAGTTGGTGAAAGCCTTAGGCAAAGCATTACACCGTCCAACACTTATCCCAGTGCCCGCTTTTGCTTTGAAGTTGGTATTTAGAGAAGGAGCACAAGAACTACTTCTTTGCAGTCAAAAGATGAGCTCAGCCAGATTAGAAGCAACAGGTTTTGTTTTTCAGCACCCGAGTTTGCACTCAGCCTGTGCATGGGTTGTTGGCAAAGACTAGGTCTGAATAGATCTGATAAAGCGAATCGCACTCAGAGCTAACGCCGTTGCCAAAATCCCACCGACTATAAGTGGAAGAGTGAGGTCGATTTTTGCTAGCACTCCTCCGAGCAGCCCCCCTATTGGCATTAGACCCCAAACAATTGTTCTCCTAGCACCATGAATTCTTCCGAAGATTTCATTAGGAATCATTGCGTGATAGGTGGACATCAGCAAGATGTTCCAGTGCGCTATGAAAAAGCCCTGCATTAAGCCGGCGGCCATGAACCAATACACATTTGGGGATAGCCCACACAGCAAAAGCGAGAGTGCCGACCCAGGCAAAGCAATCGCCAGTGCTGTGCTTCTGCCAATCCTTAGCGAGAACCGTGCAGAGGTAACTGCACCGATTAGTGCACCGACCCCGAGTGGCAGCAGAACCCAGCCATAGTTAGCTTCAGCGACCACTAGATGGTCGAGGATAAACAATACTTGGGTGGCGAAGCCCATTGAGTAGCAGAAGCCAATAAATCCGGTGGTGAGCACTAGGCGCAGCAAAACCTTTTGTCTCCATAGGTACTGCAGTCCCTCACGAATCTCATCCTTTAGCGGTGGGCGTTTCGGAGCTGCCGGATCGAGTTTAGGTTGCAGTGCATCTTTAGAGATACTCAGCACCAGAAGAATTGCAACTAAATAGCAGGCCGAGACGCCCAAGAAGGGGATGAAAGCCATTACTGCAAAAATGTACGCACCGAGCGGTGCGCCAACGAAACCCTGCATCACGGTATCGGCAATTTGAAGTTTAGAATTACCTTTTTCCAATTGGTCATCTTGTAACAGCGATGGAATTGCCGATTGAGTTGCCGTGTCATAGACAACTTCCGAAACTCCAAAAACAAAGGTTAGCGAAGCCAACCAGATTAAATTCATTTCCCCTGACAGGAGCAAAGAAGCTAAGGCTAACCCGATAATGACTCTGCTGGTTTGAACCATGAGCATCGCAGCTCTCCGGTTCAGCCGATCAAGCAGCGCTCCGATAGGTATAGCAAAGAGTAACCAGGGCAACATGAATAGGTTTGCCTGGATAGCAATCAGGATTGGGTCTCTGGTGAGTGACGCGGCCAGGAGTGGAATTGCTGCCCCAATTAACCCATCCGCAAACTTGCTGAACATGGCCGCTGACCAAAGTTTGTTAAACGTATCGCCAAGTTCAACGGTTGATTTGCTTCTCTGCACCTAAACAGCCTAGTCAAAAAGAAAAGGCCCTGATCTTTCGACCAGGGCCTTAGTGCAAAAGAGAATTACTTCTTCTTTGCAACAGCCTTCTTTGCAGCAGGCTTGCGAGCTACAGTCTTCTTTGCAACAACCTTCTTCGGTGCTGCCTTCTTTACTGCTGGCTTGCGCGCTACAGTCTTCTTTGCAACTGCCTTCTTAGCTGCAGGCTTACGCGCTACAG
>JAEMTJ010000014.1:19918-27937 GCA_016462375.1 Rhodoluna sp.
CTTTCTTTACAGTTGTTGCCATTTGTTTCGCTCCTTTGTTTACGGTCTTTGCGACCTTAGCAGTAACAACAGGTGTGCCTTTTTCAATGGCAGTCGCTGCTTTTACTACACCTTTGATTGTTGCTTCCTTGGCGTCTTCAAACTTATCGTCGAGATCGTGCTTCTCGATAAATTGGTTGACGTCCTTGGTGATTTCCGCTGCAGCTTTCTTAGCCTTGCGGTTAGTTCCTCTTACGAGGTCATCTAACAAGCCCATGTGTCATCTTCCTTAAACTTAGGGTTAGTTAAAGATTAGTAGAACTTATAAAACAGACCTAGTCAAAATTGCATTTATTTTAGGGTGAGTTTTAAATATTTTTTAGCCATTTGAACGTCTTCGACGCATAATGTCGTCGAGATTTTCAGAACTAATGTTCTCTTTTTCTTTACGTGCATCTTCGAGCTCGAGAATTTCAGCCCATTTAACACTTTCGATTTTGCCCAAACGAGCAGACAGCGGGTCTGGAAGTCTATTAACAACTGCCTTCTCTGCTGCCGGTACAGCTTTTGATAACGATTCCACTTCGCTAATCACTTGTTCTTCAAACCAGGGGGTAACTAAAACCTTTGGTGCTTCCTTTTTAACTTCAACTGCAGGAGCTCGCCGACTTGCTTTGCGATTTGCTCTCGCTTCGTTGTGATCGTTGATGCCCCGTTTACCCGATGGTGTCATGAAACCTAACCAGAGGACAGCGGCAACAAGCAAGAGTATGCCGCCAGTTCCAGTAAATTCCATATCTCTAGAGTATTTAACTAGGTGGATATGGGTTGAGTGATACTGCGCGTGTCTAAAAGTGGTGTTTTAGCTATTTTTTGGGAAATGGTATGAAATTTTAGGAACTTTTTTCTGTAACCAGCGATTTAGAACTCCATCTTTGACCTCATCGAAGGTTAGAGCAAAGACATAGTGGTCTCTCCAGTCACCGTTGATGTGAATGTAGTTCTTCTTCACACCTTCATATCTAAGCCCTAACTTCTGAACCACTCTGATGCTTGCTCCATTTTCTGGTCTGATATCTATCTCTACGCGGTGCAACCCAACCGCATTGAACATGTAGTCCATGGCAAGAGCAACTGCTGTTGGAGTAATACCAAGACCTGCGACTTCTGGGACAATCCAGTATCCGATGACACAGGATGAGACCGAGCCATGCAAAATATTTGCCACATTGAGTTGCCCAACTATTTCACCCTGATACAAAATCACAAACGGTAGCGCGTCGCTTGTTTCGAGTTGCCTCAGCAGTGATCTGATTTGAGCCCTAAAGTCAAAAGTCATAGGGGCATGCGGGTTAGTCGCTTCCCAGGGACGTAACCACTCACGGTTGCCTAAAACTAGTCGCTCAATGGTCTTGGCATCTTTGGTTCTAATGATTCTGAGACCAATGTCGCCATGGGTCAGCATAAAAGAGTTGCTCATGCTGGCAAGATTAGTGGCATGAATGATATTGCGCTTGCCAAGGCACAGCTACGCAGCAAAATACTTGCTGAACGCACAGCACGCACTAACACTGCACTAGATGAAATCAACCTCACAAGTCAGCTGCTTTCACTAGTTGAGAGAACTCAGCTAACCAGGGTTGCCACCTACATCTCATTTGCATCAGAGCCCAGCACCAAGCTATTTATCAAAGAATTACTAACCCGAGAGATTGAAGTGCTCGTTCCTAAACTCATCGGAGTAGAAATGGATTGGTTTGCATTTGATGGAACAAGCACAATTACTTCAACTCTTGGAATGCAGGAACCGAACTCGGCTGTTCTAGAGCAACTTGAACTGTTAGAAACAGATCTGCTAGTAATCCCCGCACTTGCTGTCGATAGGTTAGGCAATCGCCTTGGGCGAGGTAAGGGTTACTTTGACCGAGCACTGGCTAAGAGTTTTATGCACCAAAGATTTGCTGTTTGCTTTGAAACTGAGTTTTTAGCAAGTCTCCCTTGTGAAGAGCACGACCGAAGAGTCCAAGGCCTGGTTACCGAACAAGCAATCCACGACTTAAACTAATTACATGCCTACCTATTCATACAAATGCGCTAGCTGTGCGCATGAGTTTGACATCCAGCAGTCAATTACCGAAGCGGCTAAAGCCCAATGTCCGGAGTGTGCTGGCGAATTACAAAAAGTTTTCGGAAAAGTTGGCATTAGCTTCAAAGGAACAGGCTTTTACCGCACCGACAACAATCAGAAACCGGCCGACCCTAAAACCGACTAACCCCAGTGCGGTGGTTTATCTTCTCTTAGCCTCTGGTCATTAGAGCTATTGCTATCGCCCCAGGCAGCATCGCTATCTTCAAAAACTCTGGCCACCGGAACTGTGTTTAGCATTGTTGGGGTTACCTCGATACCAAATCTCGTCGCAATTCTTTCAGCAACTGATTGCGGGTCACTAAAGACCTCAAATGAGTAAACCCGGTGATATGACCAGCCAAGAGATCTAAGCAGTGCTGGTCTTAGCCTGATTCTTTCGGTGTAGTTGAGATCTGAATTAGACCAATCTGGTTCAACTACTAAGCACTGGTTCCCGTAGGAAGCAATCAAAGGAATTCGCCTACCAAAACCTTCAACTACTCGAACTCCGAAGCGCTTTAGTCTTCTAGCGAGATCGGCAAGCATCGGATCGCTGTCAAAGGTGTCCGATTCGATGGATTCGTTGTAGCTAGGTTTTAAAAGTGTTGGTAAGTACTCGGTAGCGCCTTCATTTCTGATTTCAGGTAAGTCATATGAACTAAAGCAGCTAACAATGGTCATTCTGTATCTGGCGCTCACCAACATATTGGCCAGCCAACGTTTTGCTTCAGGTTCATTTAGTAATCCGAAGTGACTGAGAATCTTCCCCTGTGGGGTCCTGCCAAAGCCAAGGCTAAAAATGATGCGATCTGCTTGACGATGATTGAGATCTGCCAAGCTGCTTATTTCAAATCTTTCATGGCCATGCTTTGCAAAGAACTCCCTTAGGTCAGGGTTGGCATCAAGAGCTAACTGAAGTGCATCATCGATTGCCTCAACCTCGACGCTGCTAGCGCTAACCACAAGCAAAGACTGTTCTGGATTAGTTGAAACATGATCGATAACTAGCTCAATGACTCTAGTAACCTCAGCAACCGGTGCTTCGGTGCTGGCTGAGACATTCCGGTTAGCTCTTGTTTCACCATCAACAATGATTAGCTCTATGGAACTTTCAGCATTGAACTCAGCAGCACTGGGTTCAATATCCAATCGACCTTGGTAGAACTCCCTATTGATTAAAGGCCCAAATAACTGACCCTTAGTTCGATAGGAACGTTTCAGGGTCTCGGTACCAAACCGATTAGCAATCACATCGTAAATACTTGGTGCTTCTGGAGCTCGAGGTTTTAGTCCTAACTGCCATTCAACCTCAAAGCCATTGGGGTCTGCGATTACAGGATCTCCGAAGACTACTATCTGCTTGGCTCTGACCAGTGCGCTCAGATTCTCTGCCAACGTAGTGCCGGCTGCATCGAGGACAAGCACAACATCAAAGTTGGTGTCCTTCTTCAATGTCTCCGCCACCTCGTAAGGAGAAACGGCAACGTGGGCGACTAGTTGAGGCCAGATGCTGCCGGCAGCAGTATTGAGATCAAGGAATTTTGAAACACGTTGCTTTAGAAGAGCCCTTAGATTCTCAGTTTCTTTAGGGAATGCTTGGATTGCTGATTTCCAACTGCTAGCAGTTTCACTAGATATCTCTTTTCTGGTTTCGGTGAGAACTAGTTGTTCTGCTCTAACAAACTCAGATTCGAGTTGAGCAAGTGAATCTGGACTGTATTGAGCAAAAGCATTATCGCCAGCCAGGAGATACTCAAGAGCAGAGAGCCACCAGCACTGATCGAACTCAGCGACTAGATGCTCGTTGCGAGAGTTGCTGGCCGCCAAAGATTTAACTAACGCGTCTAGGCCAAGAGCAGTGACGCGTTTACGAAGCTCATTTCTAATCGCCATGTTTTCAAGCGGAGTGGTATCTTCGTTTAGTTTTTGCAGCTTGCTGCCAAGCTCGGGAAGAGGAAGTTCCAATAGCGTTACTCGGCGCTGACCTTGATCGAGATGTGAATCAAGTTTGATCAGATCGGCAACCAGCGACTGGTAGGTGACCTGGGCATCTTCGATACCGACCGGTACGACAGGAGCAATTAGTTCGGTGCTGAGTTGGTTCCAAGCCTTGGCCTGTTCTGCGATTTGCAATAGCGCTGAGTGTAAATCGCCAACTGAAACGCCAGGACGGACATACTCTTTGGCATGTTTACTAAGTGCTCGCCTAGTCTTGCCAGACATCCCCGTCTTATCTTTTCTAGGCGAGGTTGCAGTGATTAGATCATCCAGTGGTCGGTCGAAGACATCTGGAATAAATCTGTCTAGGGTTGCTCGAATGCTAATCAATAAGCGAATGTATTCGCCCCATTGAGCGACGCTTTGAGCGGGTGGAAAACCAACCTGCTGGATAAACTCATCGAGTTTGACACTGAACTGCGGAAGAACATCTTCGCTTAGTCTTGCGCTTAGAGCAGTTAGCTTTGGAATCTCACTGGCATCATCGAACAGAGCGTTAAACCAAGGGCTCTCGTGGGTGGCCTTATCAAACTCCCCTAGCGAGACTGCCTCGTTTAGCAACGCAATTGCTGCAGCCCTGTTTCTGTTTTCAAAAAGTGCAGGGCCAACGATTCTTGCGCTGGTCTTAGGAGGCTTTGGGAGCGCACTGAGTTCAGCAAGTTTTGCTAGCGCATCGTTGACGCTGATTCCGAGAACTGGGTGAGTGTGTTCTAGCGAATCAAAGTATTGATCCAGTTTTTCTTCCAGGCCAGCTAGGTTTGCTCTGGCCGCAGGTAGGTTGGCAAAGGTTGCTTTCTCAAAGCGAGAGAGTGCATTGACAATATCCAGCCAAGCATTATGAGTTCTAACTAACAAACCACTCAAACCAACTTGCGCAAGTCGATCAATTATTTCGTTAAGAGTCTGTCGACGAGGAGCAACAACTAAAGCTCTCTTTTTAGCAGCAGTGAGGGCAGCTAAAAGACTAACTACGGTTTGGGTGTATCCAGCTCCCGGTAGTGTCTCAACAGCAAAGCTTGAGCCCTGCAGTACTTTGCTGAGAATCTTAAGTTGAACGGAGTCCGCATCTGCAACTACTAGCAATTCATTGCTTGGATAAGTTGCTGGCATTTCACTGTCTGGGTTGGCTATTGCTGCAGCTAATTTAGGCGCAATTTTAGGAAGCTCGTTCAACATCAATGTTGGGGCAAGGGTTGCGTTTGTGAGCACCAGAGTTCTTTGTATTTCAAGATCAGGGATGCTCTTGGTGCTCTCCGCAACAAAGCTCAGCAGGCTGATTGGGACTAGGTCATTTGCTTCCAGATATATTCTGGTGAGTCGACCAGTATCCAGGTTCAAACCGTATTGGTTTCTCAGAGTCAAGATTAGTTCTGGGTTAACAAGTGGTTCCCCTACTAGAGCTAACTCATAGTCGACCCCCTTGCGGATGAGTTCTGCTCGCCAGAGCATTACAGGAATTCTAAGGTCGAGTTTTGCTGGACTAAAATCAACCGCTCCAGCTAAAAGGTAAAGAGATTGAATGCCAAAGTTGGTCTGCAGTCTTTCGCTTTTGATTTTGACTCTTTTAGCTTCGGTTAGGGCTTTGGAGTAAGCGATTGGATCGCGGATGAGGTTCGCTAGTAATCCCCGCTGGCTCTTGGTGAACATTGATAGTCCGACTGGATGAGAGCGTTCTAAGTTGACTAGACCTAAGACATCGAGGTCTAGGTTAGTTAGCGGGTTAGCGCCGCCGATACCTCGAATTTCTTCAAGCCAGCGCAAGTATTGTTCTTGGGAAGCAGTTGACTCGGTCATTAGGGAACTAGCCTAACTTTGCACCTTTGCCTTCTCTCGTAGGCAAGGCGGTATTCAGGTAAGTTTGAGACTTGCAGCATTACCTTTTTAGCCCTCGTAGCTCAGTGGATAGAGCAGTGGTTTCCTAAACCATGTGCGGAAGTTCGATTCTTCTCGGGGGCACCCTAAGCGGCGTTAGCTAAACGCAAGTACTCATCCCACTCAGGTTCGACTCGCTCTGCTCCTCTTAACATCCAAACGCTCCCGGTTGGCATCTTTGGAGTGAACGAAAGTGTCCAACCGATTTCGTGCAGAGTTTTATCTCCTTTGATGTTGTTGCAGCGAAGGCAACAGGCAACTAGGTTCTCCCAAGTGTCTCTGCCTCCTCTAGATTTAGGCTGCACGTGATCCACGGTATTTGCATTGCGCTTGCAATAGGAACAGCGATGGCCGTCTCTGCGTAAAACTCCTCTGCGTGAGAGTGGAACATTACGTGTTCCTGGGATACGCACATATCTACTTAGCAAAATCACTGAAGGTAATTCATACTCCCCCGTTGCACTGCGAACCTTTCTGGCAGCTGAACCTTCAAGCACAGTTGCTTTTTTGTTCAGCACCAAGATGATGGCACGTTTAAAAGAGACGACAGCAAGTGGCTCATAGCCAGCGTTCAGAACTAGTGTTCTCATGTTTCTTCCTTTCGAAATCACCTGCACGGATTGCAGGTTTTCGTGAAGCCACATCGGAGCGCAAACAAAAAACGCGCCACTATCGCTAGTGACGCGTCTAGGCTTGCCAAACTTGGCAAGGAAATATGGAATGGCGATGCTGGAATTCGTGCTTGGAGGGCACCACTCTAGCTTTCATTCTTCTCTCCTATTCAAGGCACCTTAGTGACTTGGCAACAGGTTATTACTTGAAGGCCAGAAATTATCTGAAACACACCGCAGGCTAAGGTGAAGTTTTGGTGCCGTTTTACTACTTGATTACTCGAGCAATGTAATAGGAGTCGGTAAAAATAGGTGCAAGCTTGACTCGGTCACCTGAGAAAGGTGCATGGAAGAACATGCCAGGACCCGCATAGATCCCATCGTGGCTTAGGTTGTTGAGAATGACCAGGTCACCTGGCTGTGCCTCAGATCTAGGAATACGTCTTAGGTGCGGATCATGCGATTGAGCATTTACCGAGTGCGGTAACAGAATTCCGAACTCAGCGAAAACCAATCGGATGTATCCGGAGCAGTCAAGACCATTCTTGTTTTCTCCACCTAGAACATAAGGGGTACCAACATATTTTGCAGCCACCTTCATGATGTCATCAGGGTTGAGCTTGCTAAAGGTTGGGTTGGCTGCATAGTCAAAGGCGGTTAGACCTTTATAACCTAGATAGTTATTTCGGTTATTCATGCGTTCAAGATCTGATTCTGACATCACTCCGTAGGATCCACGTTCGAAATCGATAGCACTCTGACGAAGGATTGTGATGGTCTGCCCATCAGCTGGATCGAAAGCTCCGGTAAGACCCGACATAGCCGTTACAGCAGGAGAGAAGGCATATGCGGGCAGTGCCACCGTTGCAATAAACCCAGCGGTTACGCTCATCACAAGAGTTGAGCGAACTCTGCTGTTCTTACTGAAGGGAATCCTCTTCAAAGCTGGGATGATCGCGCCGGAAGAAGGCTGATTTGTCTGGGGGCTAGAGATATTTTTACGGGCAAATTTTGCGGCTAGCTTTTGAGCTTTACGTTCTGCTCTAGCCTGACGTTTTAGTTGGCTCTGGCGAACTGAGCTACGGCTGCGAATTTCAAAAGATTCAAGGACGTTAATCTGGACGTCAGCACGGCGTCTACCTGATGGCTTCTTAGTCAAACTGACCTCCTTTCATCATCGAATCAAAAAATTCAACTCTGTCGCGAAACATTTAATGTCTTTTGTTCTCACCACAAGCACTTGAATAAGTGAGAATTCGCAACTCACTCTTCTGCTAGGGGTGAGATACATCGATTTTACCCTCTGGGTAGCACTCTCAGGTGCTCCCCTTACACAGTTCACAGGGTGAATTGCAGCTAGTTCTCAGTAAATAGCAGGGTTTAGAGGGGTTTGACGAATATATGGGCAACATCAAAAGCGGTGAGGCTAAC
>JAEMTJ010000081.1 GCA_016462375.1 Rhodoluna sp.
GTGAAGGCTGGGCTGTTACTTTCAAAGTTGAATCACACAACCACCCAAGCTACATAGAGCCTTTCCAAGGTGCTGCTACCGGAGTTGGTGGAATCGTTAGAGACATCTTGACTATGGGTGCAAGACCGATTGCTGTGATGGATCAACTACGTTTTGGTGCTGTATCAAACCCAGATACGGCAAGAGTTGTCCACGGAGTGGTCTCAGGTATTAGCTTCTACGGTAACTGTCTAGGGCTTCCTAACATCGGTGGCGAGACAGTCTTCGACAAGGTGTATCAAGGGAACCCTCTGGTGAATGCTCTCTCTGTTGGTGCTCTAAGACATGAAGATCTAAAGCTTGCCAAGGCAACAAATCCAGGTGATCTTGTAATTCTCTTTGGTGCAAGAACTGGTGCAGATGGTATTGGTGGAGTATCAGTACTAGCTTCTGAAACCTTTGATGCTGATGGCCCATCTAGAAGACCCGCTGTTCAAGTTGGTGACCCTTTTGCTGAGAAGGTGCTAATTGAATGCTGCCTAGAACTATACGCAGCCCAGGTAGTTGCTGGTATTCAAGATCTAGGTGGGGCAGGTTTATCTTGTGCTACATCAGAACTTGCTTCTAATGGTCAAGCCGGTATGCAAGTTCAACTAAAGAATGTTTTGCTAAGAGATGAGTCGCTAACTCCTGAAGAGATCCTGATGTCTGAATCACAAGAGCGCATGATGGCTATCGTCCCAAAAGAATCACTTAAGGCATTCACAGATATCGTCAACAAGCACGAAGTTGAGTTCAGCGTGCTCGGTGAAGTTATCAAAGAACCAAGACTGTATATCAACTGGGGTGACGAAGAGATTGTTAATGTTCCGCCTAGATCTGTGGCTCACGATGGTCCTGTCTATGAAAGACCAGTGCTATACCCAACCTGGTTAGATCAGCTAAACAGAGATTCAGTAATCAACAACAATCTACGCAGAGCAACTGAAGCATCAGAACTTGCAGAGCAAATTGTTCAACTTGTTTCTTCTCCTAACCAAGCTTCTAAGAGTTGGATTACCGATCAGTATGACCACTACGTCGGTGGTAACACAGCTCTTGCTATGCCAGATGATTCAGGAATGGTTAGAGTCTCAGAAGAAACAGGTTTAGGTGTTGCAATAGCAACAGATGCTAACGGCCGATACTGCCAACTAGATCCATACCAGGGAGCAAAGCTGGCTCTTGCTGAAGCGTATAGAAACGTTGCAGCTTCTGGTGCGGTTCCGGCAGCTGTTACCAACTGTCTGAATTTTGGTTCTCCGGAGAACCCAGAAGTAATGTGGCAATTCAAACAAGCAACAGCAGGCCTTGCTGATGGTTGTCTAGAACTAGGTATTCCAGTTACCGGAGGTAACGTTTCCTTCTATAACCAAACTGGCGATGTCGCTATTTACCCAACACCAGTAGTTGGTGTTCTAGGTGTTATTGATGATGTTGCTAGAAGAGTTCCTTCAGGCTGGCAGGACCAGGGCAACAACATATACCTACTAGGAACAACCAGAGATGAACTAGACGGTTCAGTCTGGGCTGAAGTATTCCACGATCACCTAGGTGGTAAGCCACCGGTAGTTGATCTCAAAGCAGAGAAAGCATTAGCCGAACTATTACACGGAGCTTCACTGCAAGGACTAGTTGCATCTGCACATGACCTATCAGAAGGTGGACTTGCTCAAGCAGTAGTTGAGAGCTCACTCCGCTTCGGCATGGGAGCTAGATTCTGGCTAAACGAGATAACCGAGCGAGACAACGTAGATCTAACTGCAGCACTATTCTCCGAATCGACCGGAAGAGTAATCGTTTCAATTGGCAGAGAAGACGACGTCAAGTTCGTTGGCCTCTGTGAAGCAAGAGGAATCCCAGTGCTAAGAATTGGTGTTACCGACCAATCAGGACAACTAGAAATCCAAGACATTGCCACCTGGAACCTAAGCGATCTAAAGAACGCTCACGGTTCAACTATTCCTGAGCTATTTGGGTAATTTAGAGACCTTTAGAAGTTGTCTCTCCCTTCCAACAGGTAATCCCCATTTTGTCACCAGGTGCTGGCATCATAAAACCAG
>JAEMTJ010000045.1 GCA_016462375.1 Rhodoluna sp.
AAGTGTGACTGTGCAAAAGAGGCAGAGAGCTCTGCGCTTAGGAATCCAACCCCTGATTTTGACTGTTGCGCTTCTTGCAGGGTTGTAAACAGAGAAAAGAACACCGGCATCTGCGCCAACAGTGGAAGGCAAGAGGAGAATGGGCTCGAGCCATGCTTCTTGTATAGCTCCATCTGCTCTTTAGCCATACGTTCACGTGAATCTCGATCTGTTTTACCCTTGTATTTCTTCTGCAGTTTCTGCAGATCTGGCTGCAATACATACATTGACCGTTGCGAACGAATCTGCTTGACAAATAGGGGAATCAGGGCTGCTCTCACCACGAGAACTAGTCCAACGATTGACAGCACCCAAGTCAAACCAGCGTTCTTGTCCATACCGATAGTGGTGAACAAGGAGTGGAAGCTAACCAGCAGGAGCTCAATTACCCATTTAAAGGGCCAGAGGATGGCTGAAAGTATGTCCATTTTTTTATTTATCCTTTTCCGAAGGCACTACTTCGTGCTTCGCATATACAAAACCTGTTTTTGTCAGGCTCAACCAACTAGGGCCGGGCTTGACTTCGTCGACGCCACCTTTAGCAAATGGGTTGCAGCGAAGTATTCTCCAAGCGGTCAGTGCAGAACCGAAGATCAAACCATGCTGCTGTATAGAGCCTAAACCGTAAGCAGAGCAGGAAGGGTGATAAATGCAGACATTTCCATAAAGTGGTGAGATTAATTTGCGCCAGGTGACAATGACTGCCACCATTCCATTCCTGGGTACCAGCCAAAGATTCAACGCCGCAGCACGCATTTGTTTACCTTATTAACTAATTTGTGTCTGCTCTAGGCAGCCGTCGAGTTCGGAGCTGAATTCGAGCCAAGTTAGCTCTGCTAATCCTGGCAGAGCTCTTATCACTAGATCCTGCCCGGCAGAAAAGGTGTTTATGCGCTCTCTGATTGCAGCACGGGCTCTGCGTTTTACAAGATTCCGTTGAACCGCTGAACCAACGGTCTTCGCGACTACGAAACCAAACCTAGCTGGTGCTGATGACGAGCTGGAGTTTAAGTAAATTACTAGATGTGGCGCAGTGGCTTTGCGACCAGTTTTCATGGTTGTGCGAAAGTCCTCCGCTGAGCGCAGCCGGTTCTCGCGAGCCAGCAAGGGTCTTTATGCCGAAAGCTCGGTACGGCCCTTGCGGCGACGAGCTGCAAGGATGGCACGACCGGCACGGGTCTTCATGCGCAGACGGAAACCGTGAGTCTTAGCGCGACGGCGGTTGTTAGGCTGAAAAGTACGCTTAGTCATTTGGTATTACTCCAAAACTTTGTTGTTGAATTCAAGTCAAAATGTTTAGATCCCGTTGTTACTTGCGAATCCAGAGCAGAGCAACCTCTTAAACTTACGCTACTTTCTCTAGTGGGTCAAGTTTTTATCAAAGAAATATTTGTCAAAATCCAATTCGCGCAACTTAATTTTGTAACAGTTACGAAAATGTTTACTAAAAGCGTCGTCTCGATTTGCAATTTCATTCCGTTAAGCAGTTGAATACATAAGCGGAGTTTTCCACAGGGTCAAAAGTTTGCCTTTTGATTTATCCACAGGGTATGATTCCTTGAATGCGGGTTGTGGAAAACTATCCGAACCCTTTGTTTTTACTAGAAGTATGGAAGTTGCGATGGCAGAAGTAGCCGGCATTAGCCCCGATCAGTGGGCTGAAGTCATCTCGCAGTTGCAAGATGATGAGCGAGTGACCAAACAGCTCTTTGGCTTCGTAAAACTAGTTTCGCTTCAAGGTCTTTTGGGTGAAACCCTATATCTTCAGGTAGCAAATGAGATGACCCGTGGAATTATTGAGCAAAGAATCAAACAGCCTTTGCTGGAGACTCTTCAGCGCGTAGGTCTGGAAGTCCCACCTACAAACATTGGAATTGTCGTAAATCCAGACCTCGCAGACGCCTTCTCTGCAAGCGCTCAGGTAGATCTTGAGCCAATTGAAGAGGTGCGGGAACTTCATGAGCCTTATAAGCCAACTGAAAGTGGCAAGATTCCAGATGGTTCATCAAGGCTAAATCCTAGATACACGTTCGAAAGTTTCGTTCAAGGTAACTCAAACCGGTTCGCTTATGCCGCTGCATTCGCGGTAGCTGAAGTCCCGGCTAAGGCCTACAACCCGCTGTTTATCTATGGCAACTCGGGACTTGGTAAAACCCACCTGCTGCATGCCATCGGTAACTACGTTCAGCAGTACTGGCCGGCTAAACGTGTCCGCTATGTTTCCAGTGAGGTTTTCACCAACGACTTTATTAATGCCATCCAAACCAACACCAGCTTCAACTTCCAGTCAAAATATCGCCAAGTTGATGTTCTTTTGATCGATGACATCCAGTTCCTACAGGGTAAAAAAGAAACCCAGGAGTCCTTCTTTGCTACCTTCAACGCTCTGCACGAGCAGGGCAAGCAGGTAGTCATTACTAGCGACGTCTCCCCGAAACTATTGAATAGTTTCGATGAGCGTATGCGGAGCCGCTTCGAATGGGGTCTTATGACAGATATTCAAGCCCCTGAGCTCGAAACCCGAATTGCCATCCTTCGTAAGAAGGCTGAAAACGACAAAATTAGGGTCAGTGACGAAATCTTGGATTACATGGCTGCCCGCATTTCTTCAAACATCCGCGAACTTGAAGGCGCTCTGATTCGCGTAACTGCCTTCGCTGCTCTCAATAGAACCCAGATCGACATGCCTCTGGTTCAGGCTGTTCTTAAAGATGTTGTACCACTTGGCGAAGATGCCAACAGTATTGCTCCAATGGAAATAGTCCGGGCTGTAGCCGATTATTTCAAGATCACCCAGGAAGAGCTGTTTGGTAAATCCAGGTCTCAGGCCATCGTTATTGCTCGGCAGATTGCCATGTATCTGTGTCGTGAGAAGACCACCATGTCCCTACCTAAAATTGGTGCCCTCTTTGGAAACAGAGACCACACCACAGTTATGTATGCAATCAAAAAGGTTGGCGATCTAATGAAGGAACGCCGCTACATCTACAACCAAGTAACCGACGTAATAGCTGGTCTGAAGTAGTTTTTTGCAGATATTTTGTCCACATTTCTGTTGATAACTATCCAATTTCAATGAAAAACCTGTGTATGTCCATGTCTATCGTGTTAGATTGCAATTCCCTCTGCACAACCCAAAGAGTTATCCACAACTCTATCCCCACCTGTGTATACATCTTTCACGGTTGTTGTTTAGGACTAAATACTAGGAAGTAGCCGGTTATGCACATATTCCACAGAGGCTATTACTGCTATTAATATATAAAGGAATATTGAAAGAGACTATAACTTTAAGCTTTCCACTCTTGAACGAACACTTCTCTGATTGTGTGGGAGAATTAGGTAACCATTCCCTCGAAAGGTGAACTGTGAAGTTCCAGGTAAATCGTGACGTCTTAGCTGACGCAGTGTCATTTGCGGCAAGGATGCTCCAGTCAAAACCAACATCCCAAATCCTCTCCGGCATGCGTTTAGTCGCAGATGCTAACTCCCTTCAAATATCAGTATTTGACCATGACGTTTCTGCTCAGACAGATCTGGTTGCGAATGTAGAAACCTCAGGAACTGCCTTAGTTTCTGGTCGACTACTAAACGAAATTGTCGGCCGTCTACCGAACCAGCCTGTGAATTTTGAAGTCGGCGAGCACAAAGCAGTTATCACCTGCGGCTCAACCAAATTTGAATTGGCTCTTCTGCCAATTGCACAGTATCCAACTCTTCCCCCAATTCCCCCAGTAACGGGAAGCATTGACGGTGAAACTTTCATAACCGCGATCAAGCGTGTATCTGTAGCCTCGGCCAAAGACTCTACTCGTCCATTCCAAAAAGGTATTCAAATTAAAGCAACACCAACATCTGTTATGTTGACTGCGGCGGATCCAAACCGTATTGCTCGTTGCCAAGTTTCTTGGCTTGGGAAAGACGTAGCAGAAGAAACTTCCGCAGTTGTTTTAACTAAGACCATGCAAGATATTGAAAAATCATTTGTCAACCTTGGTGAAGTAAATATTTCTATAGCAGCAGTTGGTGAACGAGGGATGGTTGCCTTTCAAGCGAAAAACCGCATCGTGACAACCATTGTTTTAAACATTGAAAACTATCCAGACATAGATCAATACTTTCCAAACAACTTAGAAGAGTCAGCAGTTGTTAATAAACAAGATCTAATGGATGCAACTAAGCGTGTTGAGCTGGTGGTCAGCGAATCAGAGGACACTATTCGCTACTCATTTGAAGAAGGCTCTGTGCAGCTTGATTCAACAAGTTCAGAGAACAATGCAACCGAATCGGTTGAGGCAACCCTGACAGGGAACCCAACCAACCTCAGATTTAAGCCGTGGCTATTCCACGATGGCCTTGCTCAAATCGCAAGTGATTTTGTGAAAATAGAATTCACCAAAAATCAACGCGACCCAAGTCGCCCAGGTCCGATCATTATGTCTAGCCAAATGTCGAAAGACGCTAAGAGCCCAGACACATATCGCTACCTACTGAACCCAAACATGCTTAAGCGCTAAAGCTTTAGTTCCAAAGAAAGGCAACACAATGCACATCGGTCTTATTGGCTTAGGCAAAATGGGTGGCAACATGCGTACCCGTCTTCGCAACAATGGAATTGAAGTAACAGGATATGCGCGTAGTCGTGACATCTCAGATGTCGAAAGTATTGAAGCTCTTGTGGCAGCACTTCCAAGCCCCAAGACAGTTTGGGTTATGGTGCCTCATGGTCAACCGACAGACGACGTTATTAATGAACTAGAGAAGTTTTTAGTCTCAGGCGATCTCATTATCGAAGGCGGTAATTCACGTTTCAGTGAAGACATTCGTCACGCAGCACAACTGGCACCAAAGGGTATTGGTTACCTCGACTGCGGTGTCTCCGGTGGTGTCTGGGGTTTGGCAAATGGTTACGGACTTATGGTCGGTGGCGATTCAGCTCTAGTTGAAAAGGCAATGCCTATTTTTGATGCACTCCGCCCAGAAGGTGAAAGAGCTGAAGGGTTCGTTCATGTCGGCGATGTTGGTGCAGGCCATTACGCCAAGATGGTCCACAACGGCATCGAATACGCGATGATGCAAGCATTCGCTGAAGGCTATGAGCTTCTTGAGAAGAAGGAAATCATCAAGGACGTCCATGGAACTTTCGCTGCTTGGCAGCGCGGAACCGTTGTTCGTTCGTGGTTGCTGGATCTTCTTGTCCTTGCATTAGAAGAGGATCCAAACCTAAGCAAGATCAAGGGTTATGTTGAAGACTCAGGTGAAGGCAGGTGGACAGTTGAAGAAGGTATCGCTAACGCAGTTCCAATGCCAGCTATTACAGCATCGCTTTTTGCTCGCTTCACTTCTCGTCAAGATGATTCACCTGCCATGAAGGCAGTTGCAGCGTTGAGAAACCAATTCGGTGGTCACGCGGTCAAAAAGGCTGATTAAGGTTGCTAGATGCACATCAAGCATCTAAGTCTTAGTAACTTTCGAAATTATTCAACACTTGAACTGGCACTATCTCCTGGGGTAAATCTTCTAGTTGGTAGAAACGGTCAAGGTAAAACAAATCTTGCTGAAGCAATTTTTTATAGTGCAACATTAGCCTCACACCGCGTCAGCGGCTATCTTCCACTGATAAAACATCATGAAGATAAAGCTGTCATCAGATTGCTGGCAGGGTTTGAAGATCGAGAAAATCTAATTGAGCTAGAACTAAATCTTGTTGGGGCTAACCGAGCGAGAATCAATCGATCGGAAACCTCAAGAGTTAGAGACGTTCTAGGTTTAGTCAACGCGGTTATCTTCTCCCCAGAAGATCTGGACATAGTCAAGAGAGACCCAGCACAGCGCAGGGCTTTTATCGATGACCTGCTTATTCAGATGACACCAAGATTGGCTGGCGTGTTTTCTGATTACGATCGAGTTTTAAGACAAAGGAACACCTTACTGAAAACATCTAGGAACTTACCGAGTAATTCACCGGGATTAGACACACTTGCAGCTTGGGATGATTCTCTAGTCAAACTCGGTGCAGAAATTATTTCCTTTAGGCAAGAACTGATTCACAAACTCTCTGCGCCACTGCTTAGCGCTTATCAAGCGATAGCTGATGAGAAAAACAACCCGACTATCAAATACCGCAGCTCACTAACAGCTAATCCGCTGGTTGATATTGAAACTGGTGAGGAAGATTTTCTTGTGAACGTAGATCGAACACAAATAGAATCGCTATTTCGGCAGAAGCTTTCACTGGTGAAACCCAAAGAACTTGAGCGTGGGATTTCACTAGTTGGCCCACATAGGGATGACCTGGTTCTATTCCTAGGAGAATTTCCAGCGAAAGGCTTTGTCAGTCATGGCGAGTCTTGGTCTTATGCTCTGGCATTGAAACTGGCTTCAGCTGAACTTCTAAAAGCTGAATCCAGAGCAGGGGATCCCATTCTGATTCTTGATGACGTCTTTGCTGAACTGGATTCAACTAGACGCTCGCGTTTAGCTGAGTTAGTGTCCGATAATGAACAGGTGATTATTACTGCAGCCGTGCCAGAGGATGTGCCGATGTCTTTGCATGCGCATCGCATGGCTGTTACTGGCGGAACTGTTGAGGTACAGAATGGCTGACGCAGAGAAGCCAGATGTTGCTGTTGAGTTCTACTACCGCATGAAAGCTGCTGTCACGGGGAGAAAAGACCGAGACACTATTCGCAGAAACAAGCTAAAGAAACACAAGTCAAAACCTTTCGACCAGGGTCGCCAACCCAAGAGCATTTCAGCAACCATGGATGGCTTGATTCAGAGCTTTGGTTGGGAAAATAAGCTTTCTGAGGGTGAATTATTTGCCAATTGGCGAGAACTAGTGGGCGACAAAGTTGCTGAAAACAGCTTCCCAGAGGATCTAAGCAAAGGGGTTCTCACCATCAGGTGTAAAAGCACAGCCTGGGCTACCCAGTTGAGGATTATGAGTGCAGACATTTTGGTCAAAATTACTGCAAAATTGCCGGCTTTAGAGGTTAAGGAACTACGTTTTATTGGGCCCCAGGCACCGAGCTTTAAGCGTGGTTTAAGGTCTGTCCCAGGTCGAGGCCCAAGAGATACTTTCGGTTAAACCGGAAACCGTCCTCTGCCTAGTAGATTACTGGCTTTTAGAGGGTTTTCCACAACCCAAAATAAGTCCGCAGAACCACCGCTTGAACCCCGGTATGTCGCGTCGAAAAGATAGAATTAGAGGGTTAGCAACCCCGAATTTAAGTCCAACTTTTCTGTTGGCAGTTGTGCGGGCCTAATTCAAAGAACATAGGAGCAGTGCCAGCAATATGAACGAACCTCAAAATAACTACGATGCCTCAGATATTCAGGTCCTAGAGGGCCTAGAGGCGGTCCGTAAGCGTCCCGGTATGTATATCGGATCAACAGGCCCAAGGGGTCTCCACCACTTGGTCTACGAAATCGTAGACAACGCTGTTGATGAGTCCCTAGCGGGCCACTGTAA